>DATNQH010000205.1:0-2731 GCA_036704105.1 Leptolyngbyaceae cyanobacterium
TATGTCAAAAGCTTCTGTTTTGGCAATGTCTTCGCTGTGTGAAGGATTTGGTAACGTCATTGCCGAAGCTTTGGCTTGCGGTACCCCGGTAGTAACTACAGACTGTCCAAGTGGGCCAGCAGAAATTCTGGACTTTGGCAATTATGGTAGTCTAGTACCACTTGCAGATCCTGAAGCTCTCGCTCAAGCTATTTTGACTACAATTACTAGTCCGAGAAACTCTGAAGCGTTGCGGCAACGGGCCAAACTGTTTTCCTTAGATACAGTTGTTGATAGTTATCTGAAAGTATTAAACCCTGATTCCGTTCAAGAAACTGTAACAGCAAACACATATGCTCAGGTGTAAGTCAAGTAGGTTGTTAGCGTTATGTGTAAGCGCGATCGCACTTGAAATTGCTTGACTGGGTGAGTATGACAGATCGGATAAGTTAGAGCATGACTTAAGGTAGGACAATATAGACTTGTGCTGTTAAGACTATAACTGTACCTTTACAACCTAAAATCCCGATTTAGGGAAGAGTAAATTAAAACATTATCTTGCATTATGGGCAGCAAAGTAAGTATTGATAGGTTACGAGTCGTCATAGGTTGTCACCTAAGAAACATTACATCGTATATATTGTTTCTGTTGATCGCGTTTGGTAAGAGTAAGCCCTTAGCGGTAAGTCACAAATCAGCGCTCATTTTTTCTCCCCACCAAGATGATGAAACTCTTGGTTGTGGTGGTGCGATCGCGCTCAAACGGCAGATGGGAGTACCAGTCAAAGTCATTTTTTTGACTGACGGACGTTATGGCATTGCCCACTTAATTGATCGACCAAAGGAAATTGCTAAAATTCGCGCAGCGGAATCTGTTGCAGCGCTTAGCACTTTGGGCGTTCCAGAAAGTGACATTCACTTTCTCAATTTGAAAGATGGGGATTTAGCAATCTTATCCGACGAGCAACGTCAGCAAGTAATCGATAAATTGGTCTGGCTGCTACAAGATTTTATCCCAGAAGAGGTTTATGTTCCTCATCATAGAGACTTTCATGACGATCATGAAGCTACTTACAAGTTAGTACAGGAGGCGATCGCTCTGGCTGGGATGAAAGTTGATTTATGGCAATACCCCATTTGGTTATTGTGGCAAAATCCCTTATCTATTGAACTTAAATCGAAAGACATCGCAGGTGCTTATCGACTAGCTATTAATTCTGTACAAGCCCAAAAACATCAAGCGATAGAAAGTTATAAATCGCAAATTCCTGGCTTAACTCGCGGTTTTTTAAGACGTTTCTTTTCACCACAGGAAATATATTTTAAAGATTGATTTCAATGGTGGCAAAAGAATCAGTGTTATTGATAACAGTTAAAGTTAAGTTTTCTAGCTATTTCTAGCATATATAAAACTATAGGAATTAGCTACGCCTATTTAGAGAAAATCAAGTGGAAAATTATATAGATAATTCTGCTAGCTCCGCTGCACATATTGCCTGTGTGGGTATGGGTTGGTTTCCAAAAACCCCTGGTGGGCTGGATCGCTATGTGTATGAACTAACCCATTCTCTTGCAGCGGGTGGCGATCGCCTGTCCCTGTTTGGACTGGATCTACCAGAAGCTGAACCTAACTCTGCTGTGGAACTAATTAATTTAGCAACAGCAGATAGTCCTTTATGGCAACGGCTGTGGTTAACTCAAAGAAACTTTTTGAATAAACAACCAGTCAAAGTAGATGCAATTAATTTAAATTTTGCTTTATATAGCTTGCCTTTATTGCCAGTATTGCCTGATAAAGTACCAATTACCTTTACTTTTCATGGGCCTTGGGCATTAGAAAGTGAGAAAGAGGGAGAAAGTAAACTAGGGGTTTTTTTAAAGCAGTCACTAGTAGAAAAATCAGTCTATCGTCGCTGCGATCGCTTTATTGTCTTAAGCCAAGCTTTTGCTAATATTTTGCATCAAGAATATCAAGTTCCTAGTAGCAAAATTCATATTATTCCTGGCGGAGTCGATTTAAAACGATTTCAGCCTAACTTATCCAGACAACAAGCCCGTCTCCAACTCAACTGGCCTGGGGATCGCTTTATCATATTTACCCCTCGGCGCTTAGTCAAGCGTATGGGTTTGGACAAATTACTGATTGCCATAGCAGAAATTAAGTCTAGGATTCCGGATATTTGGCTGGCGATCGCTGGCAAAGGGCCACTTAAGCTTGCACTAGAACAACAGGCTAACGAGTTAGGTTTGGGCGATCGCGTTAAGTTTCTAGGTTTTTTACCAGATTCCCAGTTGCCAATAGCTTACCAAGCTGCTGATCTAAGCATTATGCCTAGCCAGTCTTTAGAAGGATTTGGATTGACATTAGTAGAATCCTTAGCTTGTGGAACACCTGCTTTATGTACTCCTGTTGGTGGTATGCCAGAAATTTTAACTAGGTTTTCTCCCGATCTGATTACCTCTTCTTGCGAGGCAACAGCCATTGCACAGAGATTAGAAGAACTAATTATGGGGCAGATATCATTGCCTTCTAGAGCAGCCTGCCAAGATTACGCTGCTACAAATTTTGACTGGCATAAAATTGCATTCCAAGTTCGCCAGGTTTTGTTAACATAAAAAGGACAATTTTTATTCTGTAAAGTCTTCTATCAAACGCCTGAAAATAGGCAATTCATCTAAAAGTATTTTTTGAGCGCTAAAAATTTTTTTCTTTATAAAATTTTTATATTTAGCTGTTACTTTAAAGAAATAA
>DATNQH010000206.1:0-2189 GCA_036704105.1 Leptolyngbyaceae cyanobacterium
GCAAAAGGAATCTGGCTCTATTGAGCGAAAGCTTGGGGAGAAGACTGCCAATACTATTGATGGGCAACTTGATATAGCAAGTGGACTTCTGTGAACCAAGAATTAGAATCCCTGTGGCTTCAGCCCAGGGAGTATGTCAATGGCCTTATTAGATGCCTTCTTCCAGCGCTTTGATGCTTTTATTTTCTTTCTGAAATTAGGTGCAGTCTTTCTCCTTTTGTCAATAGATGCTTTACGAATTTTGACTGGGGACTTGGCTAAAAACTTAGGATTTTCAATCTTAGCCCCGTCACTCATAGCAACAGCAGTAAGCGTTCCAAAGTCTATACCAACCGCACCAATCCCTTCACGCCTTGTTGGTTCGCATTTCACAGTGATTGATGCAAACCATTTTCCATGTCGGTACACGATAGTGCAGGTACTAGGTGTTCCCCAAGTGCGTGCTTTCCCGCGCATTTGAATACTGTAGCCTAAGTCTCTCAATTCCAAATAGCCGTTATCACCTGTACTATGAACCTTGAATCCTTGACGAGCATCTGGATAAGTCCAGCCAGAATACTTTCTTATTGACTGAAACTTTGGGTATCCACCAAGCCCTTTGAAGAATCGTTGGTATGCAAAATCAACTCGCTTCACAGTTGCTTGCAGCGACCCATGATTAAGAGATTTATACTCCATCCAGTATTCTTTAAATGGTACTAGCGCTGCCTGCTGGACGAAGTAATCAATAGATTTTCCCAACTTCTGGTAACTCGTCTTTCGATGTTCTACGCAGGCGTTATACAAATAGGCGTGCAGCCGTCTTACTTCAAACAGTTTTGCCGTTTGAGCTTTGGACGGATAAAGCCTAAAAGTAACTCTGCGTGTTATCGTCATCAATAATATTGTACTGCCATATGTACTCTATGCATAGAACAGAAAGACTACAAATTAGAATCTCACCAGAACTAAAAAAGAAGGTTGAACTGATAGCCAAAGAACGTAATACCAGCGTGTCTGAGCTAATCGTGGACTACATCAAACGGTTGCCTAACCCGAAAGCTTTATTGGCAATCTTCGCTTCCACTACGATTGCCGCGCTATCCCTCCCCACCTTGCTTCGCTGAAGGTGGGGACACTCGCTATGCCGTTGTCGCTATAGGCATTAGCTCAATATGCATTTGCAACCCAGAAAGCGGCAAGCACAATAAAAAAGTCATGGCAGGCTTGTCGCGAATGGAATTAATCAGTTTAATGTTGCTGTCCCCGCTCTTTTCCAAAAGCGTATGGGAATTAATCGCGGTGAAATTTGCGGGAATGGCGATAGCTAATGGAGCGCGATCGCGCCTATTAAGCAATCCTTTGCTGCATCAATTCGTAGTGCTAACAGCACCGAAATTATCCCCCCGTCTTGTTTGCGGATCTGGGTTTGGTACTGGCATACTTTTCCTGCTGCCTGTTTTGCTACCAGGATATGCTGTTGAGCAGTCGGATCGAGCAAAAAGTCAGCCATAGATTTTTGGGCGATCGCATCAGCGGCACAAGTATAACCAAGTATTTGCAGAAAATGCTGATTAGCCTCCAGAAGCAAACCATCCGAAAGCCGTACAGAGAAAATCCCAACGGGCGCAGACTCGAACAGATGGCGGAACTTCACTTCGCTGCTCAGCAATGCTGCTTCTGCCTGCTTGCGAGCAGTGATGTCGCGAACGACCGTAAGGTTATAGTCTTGACCGTTGAACTCGCGAGGATTAACATTTACTTCTACAATTACCTCTCGACCATCTTTAGTTCGGTGAGTTGATTCAAACGTGAAGGAGTCCTTTTGCCTGATTTTCTGCCAGTCTGACTCCCAGTTTGCCACTGGGAAATTGGGGTCGATATCATAGACAGCCATAGACAGCAGTTGCTCGCGGGAGTAGCCTAAATGAAGGCAAGCTGCTTGATTGACGTAAACAAAGCGAGCGTCAGCATTAACAAAAAAGACAGCATCCCCAAGCTGATCGAGATAAAATTGACTCAGATGCAATGCCGTCTCTGCTTTTTGGCGATTGCCGATCTCTTGTTGCAGGAGGGCATTTTGCTCTGTCAGCTGCTGTTGTAACCTCCGCAGCGTCAGGTTATTCTCTACACGGGCAAAAACTTCTTCTTCACTGAAAGGTTTAGTGATGTAATCAACTCCCCCGACTGCAAAAGCTTTAACTTTATCG
>DATNQH010000207.1:0-5698 GCA_036704105.1 Leptolyngbyaceae cyanobacterium
AGCTACCGTGCAATGAATGAGACAAGGGAGCTAAAAATAGTTATGAGTTTTAAGTTTTAAGTTTTGAGTTAAATGAGCGTTTTTTAACTTAAAACTAAAAGCTGGAGCGAAGCGACTCACCTCTTACCTCTTACCTCTTACCACTTCATCCTTCAAACTTCAGCCTTCATCCTTCTCCTAATCCTTCGTCGCGTCTTGGTTGAGTTTGAGATGGTGTTTCTGGGCTTGGGGAGGGCGATCGCTTAAATAGTTCGGGTGTAGTTGAGCGATTTAGGCGCAAGCGCTGTAGGAGGCGATCATATTTCTGTGGTTCGCCATTGTTGACAGTTGGAGGAGTGCTAAAGTTACGCCGTAATCGCCTGCGGCGTGGTGGTGCTTCCTGTTGCTGCAAGTAACTGCGTCTAATGCGTCGCCTTCTTCTGGAAGGACTGTAATTTTCAGAGCCTTCAGCAAGTCTTGGCGAAGCGTTAGTACTGTTTTGCTCTGTGATTTTACCAATCTGTATCCGTTTTGGCTTAACTGCCTGTGCCTGAATCGTTCCTTTGCGTCCTTCTAATTTTGGTATGTCTGGAAATTTTTCTACAGGCATTTTCTCTACCGCTTGCGCCATAAATCTATGCCAAGCATAAGCTGCTGTGCTACTACTACCCCAGGTAGGCTGATTGTTATCGTTGCCGAGCCAAACTCCTGCTACCATTTGGGGAATATAGCCGATGAACCAGAGATCGCGGGCTTTGTCTGATGTGCCAGTCTTACCCGCTACTGGTCGATCTGCTAAACCAGCCGCACCACCAGTACCAGCTTGTACTACATTTCTTAACATCCAAGTGGCGATCGCACTACTGTCAAAGTCTAAAACTCGCTTGGGTTTAACCTCGGCTGTGTAAATCGTTTCTCCACTGCGGTTGAGGATGCGCTTGATAGCGTGAGCTTCTGTATGCAAGCCAGAAGTTGCCAGAGTCCCATAAGCGCTAGTTAACTCCAACAAATTCACTTCTGATGAACCTAGAGCCAGAGAATAAGCGGGTATGAGTGGAGATTTAATCCCCATTTGTTGAGCAAGTTTAATTGTTGGCTCAAAACCAACATCCATCAATACCTTAACTGCAACTACATTAATTGAAGCAGCCAAAGCATCTCGCATCGCCAGACTACCCCGGAACTTCTGGCTAAAGTTTTTCGGTTCATAGCCATCGACTTTGAAGGGGGAGTCTAGATATTGCTTATAAGGAGAAATTCCACTGGCGATCGCCGTAGTATATACAAATCCCTTAAATGTCGACCCCGGCTGACGTTGGGCTTGAGTAGCACGATTAAATTGGTTCTTATTTCCAAACTCAGATCCCCCCACCATCACTTTAATTTCCCCAGTGCTAGGAGTGATCGCTACCATCGCAGCTTGATCGAAATGCTGCCACCTGCCATTATTTTCTACAGTATCTTTTACTACTGCTTCTGCCTGCTGCTGCCATTTCGGGTTCAAGGTTGTTTCCACCGTTAAACCACCCTCAGCCAGCACATCTAGTGAAACGTACTTGGGTAATTCCTTTTGAATGTATGTAGTAAAGTAGGGTGCTATTACCTGAAGTCGCTTGGGAGAACGCGGTTTGAGAGTAATAGTTGTATTTCTAGCCGCCGTCGCCGCTGCTGCTGTAATTACGCCATCTTCTTGCATCCGTTGCAAGACAACATTGCGTCGCTGTTGGGCAGCTGCTAGATTTACTGTCGGCGAGTATAAACTGGGGGCGGGTGCTAAACCTGCGATCATTGCCATTTCCCCCAGCGTCAGTTTACTGACTGGTTTACTGAAGTAAACCCAAGCAGCATCAGCTACACCATAAGCTCCTTGTCCCAGATAAACTAAGTTGAGGTAGCGCTCCAGAACTTGTTGTTTGCTCAAGTTCTGCTCAATTTTTGTTGCTAAACGAACTTCTTTGAGCTTGCGCCACATACTGCGCTCTTGGTTGAGGAAGAGAATTCGCGCTAGTTGTTGCGTAATACTGCTACCGCCTTCCACTACATGAGCAGAACGGAGATTCGCCCCAGCGGCGCGAACAATTCCTTGATAATCAACACCCTGATGTTGATAAAAGCGTCGATCTTCAGAAGCAATAAATGCTTGGATTAAGGGCTTGGGAATTTGTTCTAGCTTTAGTTGTTCTCTGGTGGCTGGCCCTTGCTG
Organism: Leptolyngbyaceae cyanobacterium; assembly: GCA_036704105.1. GTDB lineage: Bacteria > Cyanobacteriota > Cyanobacteriia > Cyanobacteriales > Chroococcidiopsidaceae > Chroococcidiopsis. The sequence continues at coordinate 2,183 of DATNQH010000207.1, forward strand.
CTGAAGAATTGTGCCATCAGTAGCTTTGATTGTTAGCGTGTTGCTCCGGGCAAAGGTGAACAGTTGGGCAGGTGATGGTAAACTGCTTTCTATAGACCACCAAACGCTGCCCAGTGCTATCAATCCACCGCCAACACCTAAGCCAAGCCAAAACCAGTAACGACGATAAAGCGGTGTGTCGCCAGCAGATTTGGCTTTGATTTGATTAGATTTGCTGTTTGATCGCGGCATTAGATCTGACTCTGACAAACTTCCTGCTGGCGGTTGTCCTGTCTTATCTGGTTCGTTCAACTTGGGTGCTCACTTCTTTAGTCAAGTGTCAAGAGTTATTGGTCAAGTGTCAAGAATTATTGGTCAAGAGACAATAGTCAAGAGTTGTAAACAAATGACAAGTGACCAAGGACAAAGGACAAACAAGCGCGATCGCATTAGGTAGTAATCTGGGTGATTCCCGCGCCATTCTGGAAGCAGCAATATCAATTTTAGCCGCCACCCCTGGAATTACTTTACTTGCAAGATCTAATTGGTATCAAACTCTAGCAGTTGGTGGCCCACCACAACCAGATTACATCAACGGCTGCGCCTTAGTACAAGTCACTTTTTCACCCCTAGTCTTACTAGACACTTTATTAGCAATTGAAGCTCAAAAGGGTCGCATCCGCACTGAACGCTGGGGCGCGCGATCGCTCGACCTCGATCTGTTGCTGTATGATCACTTAATTTTCGACACTCCCACACTTACAATACCTCATCCTCGGATGCGAGAACGTGCCTTTGTTCTAGTTCCTTTAGCAGAAATTGCTCCGAATTGGATAGATCCGGTGACAGGCAAAGCGATCGCGGAACTAGTTAAGGCTGTAGACTGTACAGGAGTCAGAAAATTGGTAATTGATAATTGGTAGAGACGTAGCAGTAATTGATAATTGGTAGAGACGTAGCAGTGCTACGTCTCTACGTCTGTAATTGGTAAACAGTAATTCATAATTCGCAGTTTATGACAACAGGGCGAGAACCACCACAACTACTGAAACAGCGCCTACTCTATCAAGGGCGAAAATTTGATTTTGAAGTTAACCGCCTCCGTTTACCCAACAATGCCGAAGGAGAGTGGGAATGCATTCGGCACCCAGGCGGTGCTTTAGCGGTTCCTGTTACCGCTGAAGGTAAACTTATACTGTTGCGACAATATCGCTTTGCTGTGCAAGGGCGACTATTAGAGTTTCCCGCTGGAACGGTTGAGCCAAATGAAGAGCCATTTGAGACAATTAAGCGAGAAATTGAGGAAGAAACTGGCTACCGCGCCCATAAATGGGAAAAGTTAGGTCAATTTTTCCTGGCTCCTGGCTATTCTGATGAAATTATCTATGCTTTTCTCGCTCAAGACTTGCAACTGTTAGATAAACCACCCAGCCAGGATATTGACGAGGATATAGAAACAGTTTTGATGACTCCTCAAGAATTAGAGCAAGCTATTTTGTCTGGGGAAGCAGTAGATGCCAAATCAATTTCTAGTTTTTTACTAGCTCGTCCGTTTTTGGATTGAGAATTTTTTTGGTTTCTCTCTTTTAAAATGTTGATTGGAGCGGACAAATAGCGCTATTTTTTTAAGGCGCTCGCAGATCATCTTTGCCTATAATGGGTGATCCGAACTGGCTCATTCTGTCTCTATTTTGGCAAAAACGAGCCAAAGATACGCACCCATTAAATAAATGTCTGATTTAATCCTCTTCTGGCATCGCCGCGATCTACGCATTTATGATAATACTGGGCTTGCTGCCGCACGGCAACAGAGTCAAAAAGTAGTAGGGGTTTTCTGCCTCGATCCCAATATTCTAGAACGGGATGATGTCGCCCCTGTGAAAGTCACTTACATGATCGGCTGTTTGCAACAGTTGCAGCAGCGCTATGCCGAAGTTGGTAGCCAGTTATTAATTCTTCATGCCGATCCGCGTCAAGGCATACCGACTTTGGCATCTACTCTCAATGCTAAGGCGGTATTCTGGAATTGGGATGTAGAACCGTATTCGCAAGAACGCGATCGCGCCGTAATAGATACCTTGACAGAAAAAGGCATTCAGTTTCTACCGCAAAATTGGGATCAAATCCTCCACGCCCCAGAAGACATTCGCACTGGTTCTAATCAACCTTATACTGTATACACTCCCTTTTGGCGTAACTGGAGTAGCAAACCCAAAACTGCGCCAGTTCCAACTTTACAAAATTTAGAGGGATTAACAGAAGCCGAACAGCAAGCAACGCTTCAAGCTGGAGTAATTCAACTACCCACTGCTAAAGATTTGGGGTTTATCTGGGACAATGAATTAGTACTCGAACCAGGCGAAGCTGGGGCACAGGAGAGGCTAGAAGAATTTACATATCGCGCTATTACTGAATACAAAGAACAACGCAATTTCCCGTCTGTCAACGGCACTTCTCAACTGAGTGCAGCACTTAAATTTGGTGCGATCGGAATTCGCACGGTTTGGGCTGCGACTATAGAAGCTTTAGAAAATTGCCGCAGTGATGAAGTTGAGACTAGTATCCGTGCTTGGCAACAAGAACTAGCATGGCGGGAGTTCTATCAACACGCGATGTATAACTTCCCAGAATTGGCACAAGGGGCATATCGCCAACCTTTTAAAAATTTCCCCTACGAAAACAACGAAGAACATTTCCAAGCTTGGTGTGAGGGTAGAACTGGCTATCCCATTGTGGATGCGGCGATGCGGCAGATGAATACCATCGGCTGGATGCACAACCGTTGTCGAATGATTGTTGCTAACTTTTTGACGAAAGACTTGCTGATCGATCCTCAACTGGGAGAAAAGTACTTTTATCAGCGCCTGATTGATGGCGATCTCTCAGCTAACAATGGTGGCTGGCAATGGAGTGCTTCTAGTGGGATGGATCCTAAACCAATACGGATTTTCAACCCAGCTAGTCAAGCGCAAAAGTTCGATCCTGAAGGCGAATACATCCGGGAATGGTTGCCCGAACTACGCTCAATTGATACCGAGTTTTTAGTGAGCGGCAATATCTCAGAAGGCGATCGCGCTGCTATGGACTACCCAAATCCGATTGTCGATCACAAACAGCAACAGCGTCAGTTCAAAGCTCTTTATCAACAGCAGAAGATTGCAAATTAATGTATTCTATATAACATTCTTAACGAACTTCACTAAGCATTAATACTTAAAAAAGTAACTATTGCTGCTCGTTATATAGCAGTTCTCAATTGCATAAAATACGTAATTTTAGACTTAACCTCCCAGCAGAGTTCCCTTAAAGGGAAGGGGGAGTTAGATTCCCCTCTCCTACTAGGGCAGGGGTTAGGGGAGAGGTCAAAATGCAATTGCTATTGAAGTGCAAACCGCTATAACTGCATGACGATAATTGATACAAATCTTATTCTATCTTTAGATAGATGAAACATTTCAATATTTATGGTTAACTGATTACTTATATTTTCATTTAACTTTCCCAGTTTCGCAGAGAAACACTAATCAAACTAAATTC
>DATNQH010000208.1:0-2212 GCA_036704105.1 Leptolyngbyaceae cyanobacterium
AAAGCCCATATCTGTTTTACTCGAAGCTTGGTTAGGTTGAGTGGAATATTTAATCCGCTTTCATGAAACATTTAATCGCTGCTGCATTGATGTTCTCCCTCGCTGGTTCGAGTAGTCCGGTTTTTGCAAAAATAGAATGCGATCGCTCTATCTGCGTTAACTACAGCACAGCTAAATGGGTACATTCCAAAGTGCCAGGCGCACCATCTTATAAAGTTAAACAGTTTCAAGGAAAGCGAATTTTTAGCAACGGTAACAATCCAGCCGTTATGGAAATTGACTGCCGCAAGCATGAATTTAGAACTGTGAAGATTAAAGAACAAGGTAAATGGTTTGATTTCGATCCTCGCTGGGGAGCCGATGTTAGTGACTGGCCCGTAGCTAGCAAGGTTTGCACTGGAGTACATTAATATCGAAAACCTTTATTATGCTTTTGAGGGATTGCCAATCCTACATCGGAAAACAGAACTGCTTGGTCTGTGAATGAGCCACCTTTCCTAATTTCAAAGTGTAGGTGCGCCCCGCGTGAATTACCTGTATCCCCCATCGTGCCAATTTTTTGCCCCTGCTTCACTTTTTGTCCTTGCGTCACCAGGATTTCATGTAAATGGGCGTAACGAGTGAAGTAGCCATTCTCATGCTGGATGACGATATTGTTACCGTAGCCGCCATGACAGGAATCATCGCCAACCGAGCAGCCACCTAGGGCTTTATAAATAGTGCCACCAGCAGAGGCTACTATTGCTGTCCCCTGGACGTTTGCAATATCGACCCCTGTATGTTTTCTGTGTCCATTCCCACCTCCATTCAGTCCATCGCCCGTCTTGCCCACTGCTGGAAGCACAAATCCACCGGGTTTTACCTCTGTTGCGGGAGCAGCCGAGGTATCGGAAGTTGAAGCCGATCCACTACCTTCTTTCGCTGCTTGTGGTGAATAAAATTGCAGTTCTGTCCGCATCCCTGCTGTTGAAAGAGTATGCCGGACGCTTGAAACCCTCCATTCTCTATTGAAGGGGTCGGGAGCCACGCTACTATCAAGTGCAATTATTGAGCTAGGGGTTAAAGTCAATGTTTCTGGATAAGTAACAAGCGTGGCGGTAGATTCATAACCTTTTATTCTCTTTGCCTCATCGCTAAGTTGGGCTGCGATTGCGCTGCCATCTGCTAAATCTATTGCACCGATTTCTTGTTTTGGCAAACCAGTTATAGAGGCATCGAGAATAGTCGTGCCATGTACTTGTGGCGTTGCAGAGCCAGTTACACCAGCTGGTTTGAGCGCCTTATCTCCTAGTCCAGTTGTGTCTTCGAGCTTAGTCTGGGTAGGCTTCCCTGTTTTTCTATCGTTTTTAGTTTTAGTTTCCGCAGCGGCGACAGCAGGATTAGAGACAGTTGCGCCAGGTGTAGAAGAGCGATCGCTCGATGCTTTGTCGGTAAACCTAATTGTTTGCACAATATCGCGGGTAATAACAAACCCCGTGAAGCTAGGACGATAAGGCCTGACGATTAGAGTATTACCTGATTCTGTGATGTAGTAACCGATTGCTCTGGTTTCTCTCAGGAGCAATTCGTAATCAGTTATGCCGCTCACATCCAAATATTGATAGGTTGGGCCGTTTCCTTCCATATCAAGCTTTAAACCGTAGCGATCGCACAGTCTTTGCGCTAATTGTCTCAAATTAATATTCGTGTAGGCTGTGTTTTGAGTCCGGCGGTGCATGACCCACCGAATCATCGCGCCTTCTAAGGTTGTCGTCCCCAGTGCCTCCCTAGCTGTATTCGTACCGATGTGAATAAAGTTGAAAGCTACGAGCTGGTCTAAACTGTAGCCCAACTCGACAACGATTTCAGTCCCTTTAGCGCTTTTTTCAACTGCCTTTTGCTCTGCCTTATCTTTTAAAGCTGCCGCCTTGTCAGCATCTTTCGTGCTAGGTGTTTGAGGTTGAGTGGCAGCGGCGGATTGAGAGGGGCTTTGTCCCTGATATTTTAATAAGAAGCTAATGTATTTGTTTGTCAAAACTTCAAAGCTACGAGTTTTTTGTGGATAACGCGCTGGTGGGAAACTAGCCCATTCATAGCTCAAAATATCAAGAGCAGCTTTCAGTCCTTTGGTTCCTTGCTGCACAAACTTTAAGGCTTTACGCTTTTTATCAATTAAATAGACTGCGCCCAAATCTTGAGAGGCAGGAGAAAAATCTTTTAGTCCCAGCGCTCT
>DATNQH010000209.1:0-24011 GCA_036704105.1 Leptolyngbyaceae cyanobacterium
TTTTTTGGAAGAAATTAATTTTCAACTGCAAAACCTTCCGTCACCACTTCCTACAATCCAGTCAAATCAACGGTTAAGAGCCGCTAGAGCATTTTTTCAGGTAAAAATCAAGTTTTTTTTTAGACTCCTGTTAGTTTTTCTCCGTACTTGGGAGTAATAAATACAGAACAACCTGTAGACATACTGTGGTGACCCAATGAAATTACTTCATCTGACTGCTGCTATCACTGCTGCTACGATTTCTTTGATACCAAGCTTGCACGTTCGCGCCCAGGCAACTGAACCTAATTACCTTTGCTTCTTCAAAACCAACTCAGGTAAAGTTGTAGACTTATCAGATTCAGTCTGTCACGGCAAAAAATCTACTGATGGGGCTAAGAACGACAAAGCGTTTATTGAAGCATATAAAAGCCAAGCAATGAAATATTCCGACGTGCGCGATAACCTGATATCGAGCATCCAAAGTTCGCCAGAGGAAAAAATCCAGCAGGCAAAAGGCGTATGCACCGATCTCAAAGCCGGGCTTTCTATGGATGAAATCGAAGAAGATCAAGCAGACGAAAATGTTGAACGAGCAAGTAGAATTAGTGCATCTATTGTCAGCAGCTTGGCTAGCAAGTATTTTTGCCAAGATGTGAGTATGAATAATTAAGCAATCTATAATCTCTAAAATAGCCCAATACTGGTGCTTCTCTATTCAATCTAAGGCCATTGAGCCATTCTATTTTTTAACAATTCTTTATTATAGGGTAAAGTTGATTATGCAATTGCTCAATGCTCAGCCGTATTAAAGACATAGCGACAAAACTATCACCTCGCTTAATTGAAATTCGCCGCCATCTCCACAGTCACCCCGAATTGAGTGGTCAAGAACATCACACAGCTGCTTTCGTAGCTGGTGTTCTATCTTCTAATGGTGTCCACGTGCGAGAAGGAGTCGGTAAAACTGGTGTTATTGGGGAAGTGCAAGGAACACCAAGCGATCGCCCATACTTGGCAATTCGCACTGACATGGATGCCTTGCCGATCCAAGAACGCACTGGTTTAGAATATGCTTCAAAAGCCGCAGGCGTTATGCACGCCTGCGGTCATGACGTTCATACTACAGTTGGGCTAGGAACAGCAATGGTACTATCCCAACTAGCAGAAGAATTACCCGGTAAGGTGCGGTTTTTGTTCCAGCCAGCAGAGGAAATTGCCCAAGGAGCTAGCTGGATGGTTCAAGACAAGGCAATGGATAATGTTTCAGCAATTCTATCTCTGCACGTTTTCCCTTCTATTCCAGCTGGAAAGGTAGGAATTCGCTATGGTGCTTTGACAGCAGCAGCAGACGAGCTAGATATTATTATTGTCGGAGAATCAGGACACGGAGCTAGACCGCATGAAGCAATTGATGCTATCTGGATTGCAGCACAAGTAATTACCACCCTCCAGCAAGCAATTAGCCGAACACAAAATCCATTACGTCCGGTAGTATTGAGTATTGGGCAAATTAACGGTGGCAGAGCGCCAAATGTAATTGCCGATTCTGTGAAATTGCGCGGAACGGTGCGATCGCTCCATCCCGAAACTGGTGCTAATTTACCTCTTTGGATAGAAAAGATTGTTGGCAATGTGTGCGCTTCCTACGGCGCTCAATATGAAGTCAACTATCGTCCTGGCACTCCGGGCGTGCAAAATGATTTAGCTTTGTCCCAATTGTTGCAAACAGCAGCAGAAGAAGCTTGGGGAAGCGATCGCGTTCAAGTTTTAACCGAACCGTCTTTGGGGGCGGAAGATTTTTCTTTATATTTAGAACACGCTCCAGGTTCGATGTTTCGCTTGGGAGTAGGTTATGAAGATAGAGCGATCAACTATCCTCTACATCATCCCCAATTTGAAGTCAATGAATCTGCGATCGTTACTGGTGTTGTTACCCTTGCTTACAGTGCTTTTAAGTATTGGCAGCAAACTAAATGATAAATTAATGAATCATGAATGGTGAATGATGAATTTAATTTCTATTTTCAGCATTCAGCATTCATAATTCAGCATTCGGAAGGATATAGTTTTGACTGAGCAGTTGCTAATTTAAGACGAGTACTGATAATTGATAGTCAAGTTATGGCATCATCTACACGACTACAAGGGACTGAGCTAGTTGATTGTGCTAGAGCCAATGCTAAGCAGGGAATTGAAACTGCTGCTAGTCAGTGTGGCTATGGTGGAGATATCAATACCTTCGCCCAAGCACTGAAGCAAGCTTGCGAAGAAATGAATTTACAAGTAAAGGAACTGAGCGAACTAATTACCGATCAGGAAATGATCTTACAGATTGGTAGTGGAGAGGTAGTAGCACCCGATACGGCATCTGAGCTTTAATTAGGAGCGTAGGGGTAAGAAGCTTACAAACGTAAGATTAATTTTGCCAAGTTGAAATAAATCAAAACACCTAATACGTCAACAGCTGTAGTAATAAATGGTGCTGACATCAAAGCTGGATCTAATCCCAATAAACGAAACAAAAATGGGAGTGCAGAACCAGAAACAGAAGCCAAAAGCGAAATTGCCACGAGGCTAACTCCGACTGCGATCGCAACTGACCAATTTCCTTGCAAAGTGTAAGCCCAAACGGTGGCAACTGCACCTAACATGGTACCAAGTAAGATTCCGGCGATCGCTTCTCTGCCAATTACCTGCGCTGGCCCCATTGATCTAATTTCATCGGTGTTCATCCCCCGAATTACTACCGTTGATGACTGCGCCCCCACATTACCGCCAGTTCCAGTTAATAAAGGGATAAATGCCGCTAGCGTTACTACTTGTTGAAGAATATCCTCCTCTGACTTAATAATTGTGCCTGTAACAGTATTAGTTAGCAATAACACAAACAGCCAAACAACACGCTTGCGGGCAACTGTGAGTAAGTCAGTTTGAAAATAATTATCACCCCCAGATTGCACCCCACCACCCAAAGCATAAATATCCTCTGTGGTTTCCTGCTCGATGATGTCAATTACATCATCGACTGTGACAATACCAACTAATCGCTGTTCGCGATCGACTACTGGTACTGCTAAAAAGTCATAGCGCTGGATTAATCTTGCGACTTCTTCTTGATCTGTGTCTGTATGTACATAGATCGCGTCGCGTGTCATGATCTCACCAATTGTTTGCTCTGGATCGGCAGTCACTAAGTCTCTCAATGACAAAGTTCCTGTCAAATGTCTTGCCCAATCCGTGACATACAGGTAGTAAATTGTTTCTGTATTCCTTGCTAAATGGCGGATGCGCTCTAACGCCAGCGTCACCGTGAAGCCTTCTTTGAGCGAAATTAACTCTGGTGTCATGATTCGCCCAGCTGTATTAGCTTCATAGCCTAATAGCTGGGCGGTAGCTTGACGTTCAGCGTAGCTCAGTTGCTCTAGCAGGCGAGTGACAATTTTAGCTGGTAATTCATCAAACAGTCGGGCGCGATCATCTGGGGACATTTTATCCACAATGTCTTGGACATCCTGACGCTTGAATTCTTCGATTAATCCCTCTTGAACGCCGCGATCAAGATGTTCGTAAACTTCGATCGCCTCGCCTTTAGGAAGCAAACGAAAAGCGAGAACTTGCATTGGTTCTGGCAATCCTTCAATTGCTTCAGCAATATCCGCAGGCTGTATTGGTTCTAGAATGGTTTTGGCTCCCTGCAAGTCTCTTTGTTCTAGTAGAGCTTGCAGCTGAGTCCGCACCAGGTTGCTTAATTCCCGCCGCGAGACATTTGGAAGTGTCGAGGATGGATTGGAGTTGTCTGTCAATGCCTACCCTCCAAAAGACAGTCAAATGATGATTCTGCCTTTTAGTCTAGGTGAGAGTGGCAAGCTACAGATCAAAATTTGCTATTTTTCCGCCTAATGGTAGGGGTGATGGTGTATTACAGGAGATCGCTTCAAATTTCATCTGCTGGATGCTTCCCTCTGTTTCAGTTAATGACTGGTGCAAGCTCTGAGTTTAATAATTTCGCGCTCGCAATTCCTATTTAGTACCTCAACTAGGCTAAATTCCTAATAATTTAGTTGTATTAATCAAAAGTATTGGTGAAAAAAGTCGTATTAGAGAATGGATTTTAAAACGAATAAAAAAAAGATTTTTAATTTTTAAACAGCTTCCAGTATGTCTCAATATTGTTCGTTTACCGCAGTAATGGAATAAAGATTAAGTGAGCTATAGTTTCTCGAATAGATTTAGTTATCAATATTTTACAGAGTTGCCACGTCGTACTTTATTTGTAGCTGACGAACTAGAACAACCATTGGATTTTGCTGAAGCTGATGGTTCATGAATTCTAATTTTTACTAGTACTACTTAGATAACTGAAGTTAGCTATTAGCAACACTTATGTAATCCTGGCATACTCTTAAGCTAGCGATCGTATATCTTATGTCCAAAGAATTGATAAGTAATTCTGTTCCTATTTATTTGTAAATATTATCAATCAACTTTGTTTATTCTAGATAACGTTCCGAAACTGTGAAAATACCTGAAGGAACATGATAGTGCATCAATTCGTCTTTTAACGAGAAACCTCAAGCGCGATCGCGCCAGGAAGTATATTTACTTGACATATGCAGCAATTTATACTTACTTTATAATTGTTTACAAAATGATGTAATAGCTAATGCTTTGACGTGAGGAGGATTGATTGAATAAGCAACTACGTTTAACTATTATTAGTCTTATTTTAGTGTCTTCGATTATACCTATGTATAAAGCAAAGAGTAAATTGGGAGTGAATATTCTACCAGGACCCCATACTCCCGATCTAGTGGAGGAAGTGACTGGGGGATTATTCAAAGCAAGGTGGGTTGATCGCAACTACATTCGTCATCCGCATTTTCACCTGACAAATTTAATTGACTGGAAGTGTTAAAGAATGAAGTGTGTTCGCGCAGCGTTGCCGTACGCGCAGCGTTGCCGAAGGCTAGGCTAGGATGAACGCGGGATGCATGAAATTTTATCGTTTACCCCTTACCCTTCACTGCTTAATTACGAATTACAAATTACAAATTACAAATTAGATTCTGATAGGTCGTGCAATAATAATCGGTTTGTGACCTGATCTCGTTCCACCTGATGTTGCAACCACCCGATTATCCTACCGATCTTTTAGCACAGCTAGAAGAACAAATAGACATAAATTTCCAACTGCCCGATCCAGAAGACGAAGAAATTTCAGAACACGAGTTTCAGCAGCGGTTGGATACTGCTTGGCTGGTATGCGATCGCTTTGACTTGCAAACCGAGATCTGGCGGGGACGAATTTTAAGGGCGGTGCGCGATCGGGAGAAAAAAACAGGTGATGCGCGTGGGAGTGGCTTTCTCAACTGGCTCAAAGCCAGAGAAATTAGTAAAAGCGGGGCTTACTCGCTGATTGAATTAGCTAACAGTGCTGATACACTGATGGAGCAGGGACAGCTAGATCCAGATACTGTCCGATGCTTCAGTAAACGCGCTTTTATTGAAACAGCAAAAGCAGAACCAGAAATTCAACAACTAATTACCGATGCGGCTAAAAAAGGCGATCGCATCACCCGCCGTGAAGTACGTCAGCTAGCGGATGAATGGACAGCGATGTCTTCAGAACTGCTACCAGAACCAGTCAAAGCCAAAGCAGCTGAAAATACACTACCTAGCCGCTATCTTGCGCCACTGGTAAAAGAAATGGAGAAATTACCAGAATCTCACCAACAAGAGTTACGACGAGAAATTGCGGAAAACCCCGATATAGATACGATCAAAGAAGTTACAAGTGAAGCTAAATATTTAGCTAAATATCTAAATGCTGCTGCTAACGTCCAAGCCCTAAATGACGATTCCCTTGATTTGGAAAGGGCATTACAAGAAGCCATCAGACTAGGGTGTATCAACGTAGCAGCAGATCTGGTAAATCAAGCATCGCAGCTAGAACAGACGATTGCCAAACTTTACACTACCTGGAAGCGGATTAGTAGTTTAGCTGATCGCTTATATGTAGATACAGGCGCGAGTACACCGAATCTGCGATCGCTTTTGAGTTGTCTCGAACCCCTAGGCGGTGAAGTGATGGAAGTGAATATAGGCGGTAACGGCGAACGTACCATTCGGTTGCAAATAAGTGAGGAGTGAGGGGAATGATGAAGGATGAAGTGTGAAGTATGAAAGTGAAGAGACGTAGCACTGCTACGTCTGTACATAGTATGAAGTGTGAAGTATGGTGTTTACCCTTCAGCCTTCAGCCTTTTTAATTCTTCATCCCCGTCGTAGAGATGCCTTGAATAAACTGGCGTTGTCCGAAGAGAAATAGCACTACAACTGGAATGGTAGCGATCGCAACTGCTGCCATGAGTAAGGGCCAGTTATTAGTAAATTGCTCCTGAAATTCAGACAAAGCTAACTGCACTGTCCTTAACTCTGGTCGAGTAGTGAAGACAAGCGGCTTAAACAAATCGTTCCATTCGCCAATAAATGTAAACAAAAACAAAGTCACCAAAGCCGGACGAGATAGAGGTAGCATTACCCGCCACAAAATTTGTAGTCGGTTTGCCCCGTCTATCGCTGCTGCTTCTTCCAATTCCACTGGTATAGTTTGAAAATACTGCCGCAATAGAAAAATTCCAAAGCCGTTAACCGCAGTGGGCAAAATCAACGCTAGATAGGTATTGATTAAATGCCCCCACTTCAGCACCAAAAAAATTGGAATTACCAATAGCTGAAATGGAATCACTAACGTTGCCAAGACAATCAATAGTAGTGCTTGTCGCCCCCGGAATTTCAATCTTGCCAAGGCATAGCCTGCCAAAGCGGAGGTAACAATTTGAAAAGCAGTTACAGCTAAAGCTACTAGGGTAGAATTGGCAAAAGCTAGGAGAAAGTTACCCCGCCCCCAAGCATCGCGGTAATTTACCAAAGTCCAGCCATTGCTAGGAAAAAGTGCAAAAGTAGCGCCTGGTGGTGCAAAGGAAGTGAGGAAGACAATAGCCAGCGGTAGTAAAACTATGAGCGCCCCTAACAGCAGGACGAAAGAGTTAATCCAATTTGACACGGCAGTGTCACTTGCGTTATCTAAATCTCTCTCAGGCATGAATATATAAATTTTGTTCTATGCTTTTATACCTAGAGGTGTTATTCTCCCAAATGGGAAGTAAATTACCTAACCGATCGCAGATGCTATAGGATTTGTTAGGGTTAGGTTTAAGTGTAATCGTTGTTGACCCTAGTAACAGGTTTGACTGCGATCTAATTAGCTGATTTATGCAAACAGGAGTAAACCGACCTATGCAGCAGATGGCTGCCATCTCCGAACTGGATTTTCATAGCGACATCTACAAAGATGCCTACAGTCGCATCAATGCGATCGTAATTGAAGGGGAACAAGAAGCCCATGAAAATTACATCCGCCTAGCAGAATTGTTGCCAGAAAGCAAGGACGATCTGATTCGGTTGTCCAAAATGGAGAGTCGCCACAAGAAAGGGTTTGAAGCCTGTGGGCGGAATCTTCAAGTGACACCAGATCTGCAATTTGCGCGGGAGTTCTTTGCCGGGCTGCACCAGAATTTCCAACAAGCAGCTGCCGAAGGACGGGTAGTTACTTGCTTGCTGATTCAGTCGCTCATTATTGAATGTTTTGCGATCGCAGCTTATAACATCTACATCCCCGTTGCCGACGACTTCGCCCGCAAAATCACTGAAGGTGTTGTCAAAGATGAATACAGCCACCTCAACTTTGGTGAAGTCTGGCTCAAAGACAACTTTGAAGCCTCCAAAGCTGAACTAGAGCAAGCCAATCGTCAGAACCTGCCTATAGTTTGGCAAATGCTGAACAAAGTCGAGGCAGATGCTCACAACCTGGGAATGGAAAAAGAAGCTTTGGTGGAAGACTTCATGATCCAGTATGGCGAAGCTCTTGCTAATATCGGCTTTACCACCCGCGACATTATGCGTCTATCCGCCTACGGATTGACAGGAGCATAAATTGAGCCGGGATTGCTGTGGGAAGCAGGGGAAGCAGGGAGAGAACTCGCGCACGCAAGCCACTCATCACTCGCCCCTTAACCCCCTGGTGGATTAACCAAAAGGCAGGAATCAGGAAAGTGGTATAATTATATACAAGCAATTTTTACTGAAACTAGTACGCTCAGCATTAATGCTCAGCCTGAATTTTGTGTATTATTTTTAAGGTTAAAGTTACTTTAACTTTTATCCACCAGCTCGAATCACAGCGGAGCTATAAGTTTAATAAATTAATTCATGTTTGGTTTAATTGGTCATCTTAACAGTCTGGAACACGCACAATCTGTAGCTAGAGAGTTAGGCTATCCAGAATATGCCGATCAAGGGCTTGACTTCTGGTGTAGCGCCCCACCGCAAATTGTCGATGATATCACTGTCACTAGCGTTACAGGGCAGAAAATTGAAGGCAAATATGTAGAATCATGCTTTCTGCCAGAAATGCTAGCAACCCGCAGAATTAAAGCAGCAACGCGAAAAGTGATAAACGCTATGGCTCATGCCCAAAAGCATGGCATAAATATCACAGCGTTAGGTGGTTTTTCTTCGATCGTGTTTGAAAACTTTAACTTGCAGCAGATCGAGCAGGTGCGGAACGTAAAGCTACGATTTGAGCAGTTTACCACTGGCAATACGCACACTGCCTATATCATATGTCGGCAGTTGGAACAAGCCTCAAAACAATTAGGGATTGAACTTTCAAAGGCGACTGTCGCTGTTTGTGGTGCAACTGGTGACATAGGTAGTGCAGTCTGCCGTTGGTTAAATGCGCGGACAGATGTAGCGGACTTGTTACTAATTGCCCGTAACCAAGAACGCCTGCAAGCCCTACAAGAAGAACTGGGGCAAGGCAAAATCATGGATTTGGAATCAGCTTTACCCCAGGCTGATATCATTGTTTGGGTTGCCAGTATGCCAAAGGGAATCGAAATTGACCCGGCTGTGCTAAGGCATCCGTGTTTGCTGATCGATGGCGGCTATCCTAAAAATTTGTCAACGAAAATTCAGCACCCTGGTGTTCATGTACTTAATGGCGGCATTGTAGAGCATTCGCTGGATATTGACTGGCGGATTATGAAAATAGCTAACTTTATGGAAGTCCCAGGACGACAGCTATTTGCCTGTTTCGCCGAGTCGATGCTGCTGGAATTTGAAAAATTATACACTAACTTTTCTTGGGGGCGAAATCAGATAACAGTGGCAAAAATGGAGCAAATTGGTCAAGCGTCTCAAAAACACGGATTTAGACCTTTATTAGTGGAACAATGATCAAGGATGAAGGATGAACGCGATCGCGTTGCCCGCGCGCGCAGATGTTGGATAAATTTATTATTCTCACGATCTGGCTTTTGCTTTCTTCCCTAGCCCCTAGCCCCTCACTATGGCAACAACTGAGCGCAAACCGCTACTTCTAGACTTTGAAAAACCCTTAGTAGAGCTTGAGTCACGCATCACTCAGATTCGAGAACTGGCGACAGAAAATGGTGTAGATGTTTCTGAGCAAATTCGTCAGCTGGAAGCACGCGCAATGCAACTGCGCCAGGAAATTTTTAATAGCCTGTCTCCATCCCAACGATTACAATTGGCTCGTCATCCTCGTCGTCCCAGTACGCTGGATTATATTCAAGCGATTAGCGATGAATGGATGGAAATGCATGGCGATCGCTCTGGTACAGACGATCCAGCTATAGTTGGAGGTGTAGCCAGGTTAGCTGGACAACCTGTAGTCATGCTGGGTAATCAAAAAGGGCGCGACACCAAAGACAATATTGCTCGTAACTTTGGCATGGCAAGTCCTGGGGGATATCGAAAGGCAATGCGGTTAATGGAACACGCCAACCGCTTTGGAATGCCGATTTTGACTTTTATCGACACGCCAGGAGCGTTGCCAACAGTAGCAGCCGAACATCAAGGAATTGGAGAAGCGATCGCCTATAATCTCCGAGAGATGTTCCGCCTAGATGTACCAATTATCTGCACGGTGATTGGTGAGGCTTTTTCTGGTGGGGCGATAGGTATTGGCGTAGGCGATCGCTTATTGATGTTTGAACACGCTGTTTATACCGTTATTACCCCAGAAGGCTGTGCTGCGATTGTCTGGAAAGATGCCAGCAAAGCTCCCCAAGCTGCTATGGCTCTGAAAATGACTGCCTGGGATTTGAAAAACTTAGGAATTTTAGATCAATTGTTACCCGAACCGATGGGTGGCGCTCACTCTGACCCGCTCAAGGCAGCAATGACTCTCAAACAAGCTTTATTGCAAAATTTGGAGCAGTTAACAGGCTTGACTAGTCACCAGCGCCGTCAACTACGCTATCAGAAGTTTCGCAATATAGGTGTTTTCACCGAAGTTTCTCATTGAGAAGAAACAGTTGATGAAGACTAATTAGATGATGATATAATCAGCAAGGATGTAAAGATTTTTTACATCCTTTCATTTTTCCTGCTTGGCATTTCGCCAATAGCAGCAACTTATAAGAGCTTTTGCTAATTGCAGAAGCGATTAAATCTAGTGACAAAAATTATAGGCGGGCAAAATTATTTTACCGGAAATGTTAGATAAGAATTCGCTCTTGTAATTCAGATCCAAGTATGGATAAGTATTTAAGTATACCTTGCAAGCAAGCAAATTAATATCGACATTAATACAATTATGCGCTCTGCTCAATCTATCAAGGGTTAGAGTTTGAGGTAAGTAAACAAAGTAATGCGATCGGTGTTTAAAGAAAGTTGGAACTTTTCATGACATTGGCAACACAACGACGCGCCTTAATTACGGGTGCAAGCAGTGGAATCGGTAAGGCGACGGCTTTAGAATTTGCTAAAGCAGGAATTAACTTAGCCTTAGTCAGCCGCTCTGTGGAAAAATTAGAGGCGGTGGCTGATGCAGCGCGGCAGGCTGGAGTAGAAGCGAAAGTTTATCCGTTAGATCTAGCTGATATTGATGTTGTGCAAGCGAAAATCGAGGCGATTGCAGTAGATTTTGGCGCGATCAATATTCTAGTTAACAATGCCGGAATGGGCTACACGGGAACTTTAAGTGAAACGCCCCTTTGTGATTGGCTTGCTGTGATGAACTTAAATCTTACCAGCGTGTTTCAGTGCATTTTAGGAATTCTACCGATGATGCGCGATCGCCATAGCGGCACAATTATAAACGTTGCCTCAATTGCTGCTAAACAAGCCTTTCCCCAGTGGGGAGCATATTCTGTCAGCAAAGCTGGTCTGATTGCTCTGTCTAAAACCCTAGCAGTTGAAGAACGTGCCAATGGTATTCGCGTCACTGCGATTTGTCCAGGTGCTGTTAATAGCGAACTTTGGGACACCGAAACCGTAAAGCAAAACTTTGATCGCTCAGCAATGCTAACTCCAGAAATTGTCGCCCAGTCGATTTTGCATACTGCTTTGCTACCAGAACAAGCAGCGATCGAGGAATTGACATTAATGCCTAGTGCTGGCGCTCTTTAATAGTTTTGAGTTTTGAGTTTTGAATTAAAGCAAGTTACTAAATCCAAGTATCACTACTGAAATACTCAAGACTGAAAGTGAAAATTTTTAGCGCTACTTTTTCTTAACTCCTACAAACCTTCACTAAAACCTAGATTATGAGTATTACTAATTCCAACGGTTCTAATCGCTCTCAATCTCCTCTGATTCCCGAATTGGCAGAAGCCATTCAACCCAGACCGGATCGTAATACTCACAACGGTCAACAAGCAAATATACAACCGCCCTCAGAGGACGTGAACGAGTCGATGACCGAGGCTGTACGCACTTTGCTAGTTGGCGTGGGAGAAGATCCAGAACGCGAAGGACTGCTGAAAACGCCCAAGCGAGTAGCAGAAGCAATGCGATTTCTCACTAGTGGTTACAACCAGTCACTAGAAGAACTTGTCAACGGTGCCATCTTCGATGAAGGTCATAACGAGATGGTATTGGTTAGAGATATCAATTTCTTTAGCCTCTGCGAACATCATATGCTGCCATTCATGGGTAGAGCGCACGTTGCTTATATCCCAAATCAAAAAGTAGTGGGTTTAAGTAAGCTTGCCAGAATTGTAGAAATGTATTCTCGTCGCCTACAAGTGCAGGAGAGGTTGACGCGCCAAATTGCTGAAGCAGTTCAGACTATTTTGGAACCTCAAGGTGTTGCTGTAGTGATGGAAGCTAGCCATATGTGCATGGTAATGCGTGGCGTGCAAAAACCAGGCTCTTGGACTGTCACCAGTGCGATGCTAGGCGTGTTTCAGGACGAGCAAAAAACCCGCGAAGAGTTTTTCAACTTGATTCGCCATCAACCAGCTTTCTTTTAGGGCCTAATCGATTTTGGATTTTGGATTTTAGATTCTAATCCAAAATCTAAAATCTAAAATCTAAAATTGTCCTAGCTTCTCAAACAATTTAGCCACTTTATCTAAATCTTTATCTCCTGGGGCGCGTTCTACCCCACTGGAGAGATCGATACCGTTGGGGTTAACCTGTTTCAAAGCATCTAAGACATTATCTGGTGTGAGTCCTCCAGCTAGTAACCAAGGACAACCAGGCTGAAATTGCTGTAAGGTTTTCCAGTCTAAAGTAGCGCCAGTACCACCCAGCATCTGGGGATTGTAGGCATCGAGTAGCAGCGTATCCACCGAGCTAAAGTAAATCTGTACTTGTTCCAGTGCTTGAGAGTTTTTGATTCTCAGCGCTTTGATAATTTCTATCCCAGGTAGCATTGATCGCAGCTGGTGGCAAAATTCAGGTGATTCATCTCCGTGTAATTGTACACCCGTTAGTCCAGCAAATTCGACTATTTGACAAATCTCCTCAACACTGCTGTTAGCAAAAACGCCAATTTGATCTATCTGTTTTGGCAGTTGTTCTACCACTGCCCGAATTTGTTGTTTTGTCACGTAGCGAGGTGTATTTGGCACACAGATAAACCCTAGTGCCGTTGCGCCTGCAATCGCGATCGCTTTGCCTTGCTCTGGCTGTTTAATTCCACAAATTTTAACGCGCATTGATTTATATATCAAAAAATAAGAAACGATTAACTCTTTAGATAGAGGCTTGTTGCAAGGTAATTAGTTAATCCTTAATAATTATCTAAAATTAAGGAGAAAAAACCTTGATTAATTTAATCTTACTGGCACAAGCAGCAGTTCAACCTACTGTTCCCGACACTGCCACCTGGAGTTGGACTGGCTCGGCGATCATCATTGGTTCTTGTCTATTGTGTCTTTTGATTATTCCTCGGACGATTCGCCAGCCCCATGTTGGTAATAAGATGCCCCTACCTTTCCCTGCAGTGTTCAATAATCCCAGCGTTGGTTCATTCCTCGCCTCAATGAGTGCAGGTCACATACTCGGCATTGGTTCGGTTTTGAGTTTGAACATCCTCGGTCTTATCAAGTAAATACACGCAAGGCTTGCGTTAGCAAAGCGAACCCGTAGGTATCGCGTCAAAATTCCTTCAACTTTCTACAACTGATTTACAGTTAAGTTAGCTGCGGCAAGCTGGTAAATTTGTTTTAAATTAATCATTGACAAAAGCATCAACTTGCTATAAATATCCGGGTTGTTATTCTAATACTACCCGGATTTATTTTTAGCTATTTATTAATTGAATTGTATCAAAAAATGAAGTAAATGTTAACTATTAAAACAAATTATATTTTTGGGCTAAGCAATTTTGATCATCCTAAATCATTGCATTGTTATGATTAGGAGAAAAAACTTGATTGTTTAGTGTTGGCAACAGTTGCTGCACACCCACTGTTGCCAACACTCCAGCATGGAACCCAACAGTAGCGACAATTATTTTTGTTAGTTGTCTATTAATACTGGGCGATCGCTAGCCACAGTATCAAGTATCCTCAAGAGAGTAAGGTGGGCAATGCCCGCCCTACTAAACTTAATCTCTCAACTAAAGTATCAGTCACTTTTTCCAACTAGACTGAAGTGCATTCGTGTTTTTGCCAAGTACGGATAGCGCTAATCAGTACCAGTATTCCAAGTTTTGTAGATTTATTTATTCTAGAAAATAGAGTGGCATTCAGATAATGCCCGGATATTAGATTTTGTTTGCCCGATTTAGAGAGTTTGAGTAATCCGAAGGCATAGAAATCTTTTTTAGGAAAATATTATGCAAACATCTTGGAAAATTGGGTCTTTATTTGGAATACCGTTATTTTTAGACCCCTTGTGGTTTATCATTCTCACCTTTGTTACGTTTAACTTTGGGTTAAATTACCTGCAATGGGGTAATGTCCTAGCTGGGAGTGCTGGGTTAGTGATGGCGCTGCTGTTGTTTGGATCGGTAGTATTGCACGAACTAGGACATAGTATAGTAGCCCGATCGCAAGGCATCAAAGTTAACTCAATCACTTTGTTTCTTTTCGGCGGTATTGCGGCGATTGAAGAAGAATCGAAAACACCAGGCGAAGCGTTGCAGGTGGCGATCGCAGGGACATCGGTAAGTATCGCTTTGTTTGTGCTATTAATGCTACTAAGTTATATCTTGCCTACATCGAGTTTAGCTAGCCTGATGATGGGAGACTTAGCCAGAATTAACTTGATCTTGGCGTTATTTAATTTGATTCCGGGACTGCCTTTAGATGGAGGACAGATATTTAAAGCAGCAGTATGGAAAGTTACAGGCGATCGCTTCCTCGCGGTACACTGGGCTGCTAGAGCGGGCCAAATCTTGGGGTGGTTAGCTATAGCTGCTGGTGCAGCCTTAGAATTCTCCACAGGTGAATTAGTCGGTGGACTGTGGCTGGTGTTGCTGGGGTGGTTTGGTGTTCGCAATGCCACTACCTACGATCACATCACCACCTTACAAGAAACCTTACTTAAGTTAGTAGCTGCGGATGCAATGACACGCGAGTTTCGTGTAGTAGATGCAAATCAAACCCTACGTTCCTTTGCTGACTTATACCTGCTAGAAACCAACACTCGCCCAGTTTATTTTGCTGAATCTGACGGGCGTTATCGAGGTATGGTTTCCATCGACGACTTGCGCTTAGTCGAAAGAAGTCAGTGGGAAAGCCAAACTGTACAAAGTATCGTCCATCCAATTGCAGAAATTCCTCACGTAACCGAATCAACATCACTGGTGGAAGTAATTAACTCTATTGAAACCCAGCAGTTACCTTGGATTACAGTGCTTTCGCCTGCTGGGGCTGTAGCTGGGATAATTGACCGAGGTGATATCGTGCGATCGCTAGTGCAAAAACTGAAACTGCAAATTTCTGAAGCTGAAATCAAGCGGATCAAAGAAGAAGGTAACTATCCACCGAGTTTGCAATTGGGAGCGATCGCAAAATCAACCAAAACCTAATATTATCCAAAATGAATGTAGAGACGCAATTTTGCAGCGTCTTTACTTCATTCTTCGTTCGTATCAAAATTAACACGCTGATAAAGATCGCTAAATTGAATTTGAAACTCTATTGACTCAAGCGCTAATACTGCATTTTCTGATTCATACTCAGTTAATACCCATTTACCCTGCAAATTTTTATTAAACTGCTCAATATAAAAGCTATATTGGTCGATTAAAATATACTCTTTGAACTCAGGAAGCGAGCGATAATATTTAAATTTATCCGTGCGATCATAGTCCTTAGTTGACTTAGATAAAACCTCGACAATCATCAGAGGATTAGTCACTGTAGTAGTACCAGTTCCCTGATACACAGGTTCACCCTGAATTACCATAATATCTGGATAGGTGTAAAGCCGATAACGGGGAATCCACAAACGCACATCCTCAATAAATATTTCATAGTTTTGCCCTTTCACAGTTAATGGGAACTTTTTGTAAAAGTTCCCAGCAATCTTGTTATGATTAGTTGTTCCGCCAGTCATGGGCACTATTTCCCCATCTCGATATTCATTTTTGAATTCAGCAGTCTCCTCTAGTTGCAGATATTCTTCAGGAGTGTAGTAGCGCTTTTGTGTTTGTGTTTGCATATACAATTCCTTATTAGCTAAGCTACAAAATTGGCTATAAGCGTAGCGTAACGCACCGTAACCATAACTCTTCCCTTGATTAACTCTCTGTGTTCTCTCTGCCTCCCCGTTCGATATAAAAAAGATTTTCTGCGTAAACGGAACACACCCTACACTGCCAAAATCGCCTTCCACTCATCCTCAGACAAAGGCTGCACAACAAACTCAACACCAAAACGATCGCAAGCAGCAACAACCAAAGCATCAATAACCGTGTGAATTAAATCTTCACCCCGTTGAGCCAAGGGTAATTGCACTGAAGAAAAAGCCTCACCAAATACTTGCTTAAATAACTCAGCATCCGGTTCCAAACGAATCGAACCGTGTTGTAAAATTGCCTTACCACGTCGTAATTGGGCGCTACCAATTAGCTTAGTTCCATCAGCGAGGACTAAATCTGCACCTGTCGCAGTGCCGAAGCAATTGGGGTTATGGATATATCCCCGCCCAGCTAAACCGTAGTGCAATTCTACGCCAAGCGATCGCCACCCTTGAATCAAAAACTCACAAATTTGTTGATACGCTTGGATGCGACTACCAGACAATCCAGATGTCACTAGCGCATAAGTTAAATCTCCCTGGTGCAACACTGCTCGTCCGCCTGTAGGACGCTGCACCAGATCCAGACTTACACCTTGCCAACTTAAATTTTGCCACTGTTCGGGATATCTGTGTTGATGGTATCCCAGAGAAATTGCTGGAGGCGACCAAGTATAAAACCTTAGAGTTGAAGGCAAAAAACCTAACTGGTGCTGCTCTATTGCCCAACGGTCAATTGCCATTTGTATCTTCCCCGGTGCTTCCAGCAAGGGAATCAACCGCCAAACGTTCATAAATTATGAATGATGAATGATGAATGATGAATTGAAAACTTCAGCATTCAGCATTCAGCCTACCCTTCGGGAACGCTGCGCGTACATCCTTTTTTACTGCCCAAATTCAGATTGTAAAGCCTCATCGTTTTCATCGGCGATCGTTGCTACTACAGTAATCAAGCGGCTGATTTCCCCAGGAGACAACTCTGCTAGAGTGCGTGTAGATAACACCACCACTTGCCCATCAAAAATACCAAAACGGGCTTCAAAAGTATCAGACCAATTCAATTCCAACAGCCGCCGCATTAGACTAGCTTCATCTTTTGCAGGCAGTTTCAGCACCTTAGACCAAACCGTTAAAGTATCTTCATCTGTCAGCCCTGTAAGTTGGACAAACACCTCTACGCTGCCATACTTAAACTTCCAGAGATGCCCTTGATCTGTTTGGCTAACCATCGCGCTTTCGTCTTGTTCCAGACTGGCGATGACTGTTTGAATCACATCCACATGATTGGCGCTAGTTGTGTCCTCGACTAGCTCGTTAATCAGTTCGTCGCTAGCAAGGGATTGGGTCGCAACTGTTTCTGGGTCGGGTTGGAAGCTAGTCATACAGATTTTTGCGGATCGCTTTGACGTTATCTAGACTCACTTTATCGTCTGTAGTTACTGTTTTTGTCAACTCAAAGGTTTAATTTTATCTCAAAGGGTAGAAAGTGTAGAGGCCAGTTTGACAAATATATCTACTACCTATAGATAAAACTATCAAAACCACCCCTACAAATTCTCTAGACTGGTTTATGAGCGACAAAGACTTTGCTCATAAAGTGAGTTTCGGTGGAAACGTTCTCAAAACCTGCTTTCTCTAAACGTTCTACCAAGTCATCAGTGGTGTAATGCTTGTAGTATGGTTCGTGGAAAGTTTCATAGAAGCTATCCATCACGGGTAACATCTCAGGAGAATCACTCATTTGAATTGAGTCGTTGATGATAAAAACTCCCCCTGGTTTAGTCACCCGGAAGCATTGCTCGATTACATTCTGACGCGCAGATGCAGGTAACTCATGGAACAGAAAAACGCAAGTAAGAGCATGGAAATAGTTATCCAAGTAGGGTAACTCTTCGGCGTTTGCGTGTAATAGTTGCGGCAGTTCTCCGGGATTTTCAGATAGTAGTTGATTTGCCTTACGCAAATAGGCAGGTGACAAATCTGTACCAAACAGGGATACTTGGGGCAAAGCTGCCCGAATCATCTTTAAGGTGCGACCCGTGCCACAAGCTACATCTAGAATACGTCTTTGACTTGGTGGAACATCAGCAAAGTTTTTCAACCCTTGCTTTAAGGGAGCGAGAATTCGCCGCCGCATTGGGTCAGCAGAGCCACCAAACAGAAGTTCAACTTGCAAATCATAAAGGTTGGCGGAAAAATCGCTCAAGTAGCCATCGGTTTGATGATGGAAGTTTTGCAAGTAGTAGCTGGGATAACCACTGATATCTATCTCTGGGGAAAAGTCTTGATATTTTTTCTGCTTAGAGCGCTCCCAGATTTGCGGGAAATCCAGCCACACTGCTGGATAGTAAAGGAAAAATTCTTCCCAAGGATTGTCGAACAACAAGCTTTGGGGATATATTCCTTTCTCGGCATCTTGCCAATCAACTTCAAGTAGATTATCCAGCCTTTGTTGGATTTTTTGTAGGACTTCTGTGGGTATAGGTTTGGTTTTGCGCCCAGATGGAGAGACGAGGTTCATCACCTGTGCGCTTAAAATTTTGTGAGCCAAACCAAAATAATTTTTGCCTTGCTGAAAAGTTTGATAAGTCAGCTTAGTTAAAGTGTCAGGCATGGTATCGCTTAGGTCAATCGAATGGTAGATATTACGTATCTTTATTTAGTGTAAATAAGTGTAACGAAGAAATCCTGAATCTTTTGATAGGTGTAAGCGCTTTTAATAAAAAAAAACCACCCTATAGGGTGGCTTGAAATCGCTAGCCGTTTCTACCTTCGGTCTTCTAGTTCCCAACCTAAGTCAGAAAACTGAGACCTAGCACGGTTTCTTAGCAATCGTAGTAGAGGGAAAACTCATAGGGATGAGGCCGTAGGCGCATCGGGTTGACTTCCTTATCGAGTTTGTAAGAAATCCAGTTATGAATGAAGTCTTCAGTGAACACGCCCCCTTCAGTCAAGAAACTGTGATCCTTCTCCAGATGCTGCAACGCTGCTTCTAAGGAGCCTGGGGTTGAAGGAACTTTGCTCAATTCCTCTGGGCTGAGTTCATAGATGTCCACATCCAAGGGTTCACCAGGATCGATCTGGTTTTTAATTCCATTCAGACCCGCACAAAGCATAGCAGAAAAGGCTATGTAGGGGTTGCAGCTGGGATCGGGACAACGGAATTCTAACCGCTTAGCTTTAGGATTATCACCAGACAGAGGAATCCGAATTGAGGCAGAACGATTACCTTGAGAGTAGGCAAGGTTCACTGGTGCTTCATAGCCAGGAACTAGACGCTTGTAAGAGTTAATCGTGGGGTTGGTCAAAGCCAAGATTGATGGCGCGTGCTTGATCAGACCGCCGATGAAATGTAACGCTAGTTGACTGAGCTTGGCATACTTGTCGCCTGCGAACAGCGGTTGTCCATCTTTCCAAATAGACATATGAGTGTGCATACCAGTACCGTTGTCGCCAAACATTGGCTTGGGCATAAAGGTAGCTGTCTTGCCATATTTTCTGGCAACATTTTTGACTATGTACTTATAAGTCATTACATAATCTGCAGCATTGACTAAGGGAGCAAAACGAATACCCAATTCGCACTGTCCGCCTGTTGCCACTTCATGGTGATGCTTTTCAATAGGTACACCACATCTACCCAATGTCAGTAGCATTTCGGTGCGGATGTTTTGCAAGGTGTCCGTCGGCGCAACGGGGAAATAGCCCTGTTTGTTGCCTATTTTATAACCGAGGTTTCCACCAGACTCATCCCTACCAGCATTCCAACTTCCCTCAACCGAGTCTATGTAGTAATAGCCTTCATGCCCATCTTGGTCAAAGCGGGCGCTGTCGAATATGAAGAACTCAGGTTCTGGGCCGCAGAAAACTGTGTCACCAATACCAGTTGCAATCAGGTAATCGATCGCTTTCTGTGCAATCGAGCGGGGATCGCGATCGTAAAGTTCGCCTGTGCGGGGTTCTACAATCGTACAAATCATGCTCAGGGTCGGCACTTCCATAAAGGGGTCGATCCAAGCAGTAGTAGGATCGGGCACCATAGCCATATCTGAAGCGTT
The DNA here is from genome assembly GCA_036704105.1 of Leptolyngbyaceae cyanobacterium. Taxonomy (GTDB): domain Bacteria; phylum Cyanobacteriota; class Cyanobacteriia; order Cyanobacteriales; family Chroococcidiopsidaceae; genus Chroococcidiopsis. The sequence goes on from DATNQH010000209.1 coordinate 20,112, forward strand.
GATCGCTTTCCAACCTCGAATACTGGAGCCATCAAAGGCTACACCCTCGGTGAAAGAATCTTCATCTATGAGACTGCGGTGGAAGGTGCAGTGTTGCCAAATGCCTAGCATATCAACGAACTTCAAATCGATTAGTTCGATATTTTGGTCTTGAATCATTTTCAAGACTTGTTGTGCGGTTTCGGACATGGTGACTCCTTAATCTGCCGATGGATTGAAACAAACTAGAATGCTCAAATATTGCTACTGCTATTTAATTTGGTTGAGACTAGATTTTGCCATATTTGGTTCATCCTAAAGATAGAATCAGGGGAGTTTTGTAGTTTAAATTACAAAATAGCTTGCCTGAGCGAGTATATTGGCCATTCCTTAACAACCTGCAAAAAACGCTCGTTAGAATCAGCGATCTCACAGGGGTCAACTTTGGCATAGAATCCTTAAGTAGCAATGGTTTACTTGTAAGCTCTAAAATCTTAAATGGGGGAAATCTATAGAGCTAAAAATCTTTAGCCATCTGTCACTCCCTCTCTTAGGGGGTACGAGGGGAGTGGAAATGCTAGTCAACAATATCAAACCACAGATAGGAAACATTTGGAGAGTAATTTCATGCGGGATGCAATAACAAGCTTAATCGGAACTTACGATATTGCGGGGCGGTATTTTGACCGGAACGCACTTGAGCGGCTCAAGTCCTACTTTGATACTGGGACAGCACGAGTCCAAGCAGCAGCAGCAATTAATACAAATGCAGCAGGAATTGTCAAGCAAGCTGGAAGGCAGTTGTTTGACGAACAGCCAGAATTGATTCGTCCTGGTGGAAATGCCTATACTACCCGGCGTTATGCAGCTTGTTTGCGCGATATGGACTATTACCTGCGCTATGCTACCTATGCGATGGTTGCTGGTAGTATGGATGTCTTAGATGAGCGAGTATTGCAAGGCTTACGGGAAACTTACAATTCTTTAGGAGTGCCAATTGGCCCAACAATTCAAGGCATCCAAATTATGAAGGATATTGTTAAGGCACAAGTGGCAGCAACAGGAGTTGAAAATACTGCTTTTGTGGATGAGCCATTCGACTACATGACGCGCGAGTTGAGCGAACAGGATATCTAAGCCTGACGATAAACAACTAGTAGGGTGGGCAAAAGCCCACCTTATTTTGTAGCAATTATCACATAGGAGGCTATTAACCTCTCTTGATCGCCAGCGAAGTACCTCCAGGGTAAGTGGTACGGCTCGAACCAATTCCTGAAAATGGTAAGAAATTTATCTGCAGCCAGCGCGGCCCGTCGTGAGTGGAACGCCCCGTGCATAGCTGATTAAATTTCAACGACCTTATAGAGGATTGCGCTTTATGGAGCCAACACAACTAAGTCAAGAACTGCGTCAAGGAAAGAACCCACATATGAGCCGTCGGCGAGCAATTATCGGCTTGTCTATGCTCGGTGGTTCGATGGGACAAATCGTCACGCTCTACCAAACAGGGATCGTCGATCACTTACCCGATCCACCCGGACAGGAGCTTTTTGATGCTGATCGCGTTGATGCGTCTAACTACGCTTACAGCCGATTCAATTCACCGGATGGGCCGATAATGGTGCTTAATTACGCTCTCACCGCTTGGATCGCTGCTGCTGGTGGTCTAGATCGCGCCCGACGCAACCCTCTACTACCGCTTGCAATGGGTGTCAAAATTCTGATAGATGGAATCGTCTCCGCTGAGCTAGCTCGTGAGGAGTGGAGTGAGAATAAAGCGTTTTGTGAGTACTGTCAGGTGGCGACGGTTTGCTCTTTCGCCTCATTAGCACTCGCAGTTCCTGAGATGCTTACTGCTGTTCGTACCCTAACCGGACGTGAGAAGAACACCGCAGCATCGGACAATACGTAGTAATCAATACAAGGAAACCACGAAGATACGCGAAGTACAGCTAGTTCTTTTGATTTGTGGGGCGGCGATCGCGCTTTGATTTTCATCGTCAAGCAACGCCGCTCTATACAACGAGCTACTAATATTAAGTAAATTAAATGTATTCCATTTATCGAATCTAGAAAACGTTCACAGTAATCGTTTGAATTTACTGTCTTAAGTAATAAATAAAAACTTAACTATGTTTGGCAGAACTATCAGTTTCAACTTTGTAGTTCATGCTATTCGCTCCTAATTAGTAACCAATTTAAGTAAAATCAATCCAACCCTAACCTGAGAGAAACTATAATGCCTAAAGCAAAATCAACAAAATTTTGCTGATATTAACGTGGTAGCACGTATCAGTAAAATTAGCGTTGTGACTACTGTCTTTTTAGATAATCGAACCGCCAACACGCGCGTGTAGCTTAGCGTTTAGACCCTAAGGGCGCGAAGGTAAGAATTTAAAGGAATTGATCGCATTCTCAGCCAAAATTGTAAAGACGCGATCGCGTTAATTAGCCAGCTTTCTGGTAACGGTATCAGCCACAATAGAAATTGCCCAAGATTGAGGCGTTGGTTATGGAAGAATTGCTAATGCTCAAAGGTTTGCTGCTAAGGGGCGATGTACCCGCAGCATTGGCGGTGGTTGAAGAACTTGAAGAAATGAGCCGCGACGACAAAATTAGTACTATTAGCAGCTATGCTATAACTTTGCTCTTACATCTAATTAAGCAGCAAGTCGAAAATCGCTCAACCGCTGCTTGGGAAGTTTCGATTCGCAATTCAATTCTGGCTATTCAAAAGAAGAATAAGCGTCGTAAAGCAGGGGGTTATTATTTAACTCCAGAGGAATTATGCATAGCCTTAGAGGAAGCATATCCTGATGCAATTGACAGGGCTTCGCTAGAAGTAGAAGAAGGACGATATTTACCAGAAGAATTAGAACAACTTGTTAACCGCGAGGATATACTTGATCGCGCCATGATGATATTACCGCATGAGTGAATTTCCCAGGAAGCAACGACTCGACACATTATTAGTAGAACGTGAATTATGTTCCTCCCGACAACAGGCGCAACGGCTGATCTTAGCGGGAGAGGTGAGTGTAAATCAGCAAGTTATAGATAAACCAGGTACAGAAGTCGCAACGACTGCACAAATTGAAATAAAAGCGCCTCCCCCTTATGTTTCTAGAGGTGGGGAAAAACTCGCTCAGGCTTTAGAAACATTTGCCATTCCGATAAAAGACAGAATTTGCTTAGATGGTGGGATTTCGACTGGCGGCTTCACAGATTGTCTGCTGCAAGCTGGAGCAAAAAAAGTTTATGGCGTTGATGTGGGTTATGGACAAGTTGACTGGCGGTTACGTAACGATCCGCGTGTCGTGTTGCGGGAACGGACGAATTTACGTTATCTCACACCAGAGGAGTTATACGGGGAAGAAGAACTAGCCGATTTAGCTGTAGTAGATGTGTCGTTTATCTCTCTGACCAAGATTCTACCTGCTCTTTGGCAGTTACTCCAACCTCCGCGCGAGGCGGTGTTGCTAGTGAAGCCACAGTTTGAAGTCGGGCGATCGCGTGTGGGGAAAAAAGGTGTTGTACGCGACACGAGCGACCGCGCTGAAGCAATTTTTCAGGTGTTACAATCTGCTCAACAACTGAAATGGCAATATCGCGGCTTAACACAGTCGCCTATCAAAGGCCCTGCGGGGAATGTTGAATATCTTTTATGGCTGGGAATGGATAGTGCTACACCCTCACCGGATCTAAATGCTATTAAGCAAGTTACCCAAGTCGAACGCAATTAATTCGTTCAAAGGCAGGTTCATTAGATATATCTATGGGAAAAGCTATCTCGAAAAACTTGCCCCTAGCAATCAAAATTCAAACTTGTCGTTTCCATCCCTCAGAACTTCTCAACGTCGCCGTTTTTTGTCTAAAGGCTGTACTTTTCGTTGGGTTCGTGGTAATCTACTTTATAATATA
>DATNQH010000210.1:0-18072 GCA_036704105.1 Leptolyngbyaceae cyanobacterium
AGTAAGTAAGCAAGCATAAGTGCTATATAGTACATTAAAGTACTTAGCCTTTGTTTTTATTACCTAATTCCTGCTGTCCCTTCAATTAACGCTTTTCTGCCGTATAAATATAAAAATTTTGCAACCCAGCCACTGTTTCAAAGTGGTAAGAAGGAATACTTGAACTGACAGATAAATCTGTGGTGTAAATACTAAATAAGATGAAGTTTTTTCTTTCTGTATTCACAGCTATGATTTTTTTGATTGCTGGGTGACTTGAATCAATCAGTCCATTACAGTTACTACGTTGCAAAATAATACCGAATATTTTGGGTGCATCGTTACACACTTCCTGTTTTACGTATTCTGTCAGCTGTTGGACTGCATACTCTTCATATTCAGGCTGGCTAGGATTGGTAACAGCCATTACCACTCCTAGTCCCCCCAAAGCTATTGCTGCAATAGATGTAACGCTCTTTAAGATCTTCATCTCCTCTAGTATCACTTGCTGTAGCTGTTTGGACTCTTATTTAAAAAATTCAGTTCCAATAGCTGTTTCTCTGGAAAAATCATCTGAAAAGATGTTATACTAAATATCGCGATGGCGGGCGTAGCCAAGTGGTTAAGGCAGTGGATTGTGATTCCACCATTCGGGGGTTCAAGTCCCCTCGTTCGCCCTGTAACTAGAGACGTGCGGTTGTCACGTCTCTAGTTATATTAAGTCTTTCGTAGCTAAGTTGAGCGGGAATTACGCGATCGCTTCTTAACCCAGCTACGTTTCAACTTAAATAAATATTAACAATCAATTTTTCACGCGAAAAAATATCCCCTTCCCAATATCTCGTGCATGGCAGGCAGATGGAGAAGGGGAGTTAATTTAAATTAACTTAAATTAATTTTGCAATTACTTGACAGATATAGCATCAACATCCACCGTATTTGATGTGGTAGCGTTGGTGGTGTTTTTATCAGCACTACTACCCTTACGGGTTTTGTAACCTTCTAGTACCATTTGGGAGACTTCAGAGACGAGCAATGTCAGCAAGAAGACATCATCCAGTTCTCCGACAATCGGTAAGAAGTCAGGGGCAATATCAATCGGAGAAATAAAGTAAAGTGCAGTAGCTAAAACTACCCACCAGCGATATTTAGGATTACGCAGTAGATTGCGATACCAGTTATAAACAGCTTGAATTGAAAAGTTCATGTTTTTACCTCTAGCTATCTTAGATCTTGACAAATAACTTAGCTAAAGTTAGGTGGGAATAACCGCCCTCCATAGTCTGGAAGGTACGCTCTTAGGCGATCGCTATTTATCTGTTTTCGGATAGATGCAAAAAAATTGAATTTATTTAAATGCTCATACAATGAAATTGACTGAGGGCAGGTTATAAAAAACTCAGCTAGAATGCTCTGCCGAGGAATGCATGGAGGTAAGCGAAAACAGTGGATGTTGTAGATATTTTTAGAAAAGGCGGCCCCGCGATGTGGCCGCTGCTAGCCTTGTCAGTACTCTCAATGAGTGTAATCATCGAGCGCTTGTCATACTGGTTTAGAATTCTGACGCAAGAAAAAGAGATTGTTGAGCGCGTTTTAGATGCAGCCGGGCAGAATTGGCGAACTGCTACTGAGATAGCTAAAAGATTCTCCAATCAGCCAGTTGGTAGGTTTCTTTATGCACCCTTGCGACTGTCTACACCCGATCCGGAGATCTTCCGCTTAGCATTAGAGTCAACAGCAGAAGATGAAATAGCTTCAATGCGACAAGGGGAAAAAATCTTAGAGGCAGTAATCGCCCTTGCCCCTTTGTTGGGATTGCTAGGTACAGTATTGGGATTGATTCAATCTTTGCAATCGATTCGCCTTGGCGATTTGGCAAGTTCCTCAGCAGCTGGAGTGACAGTAGGGATTGGGGAAGCGCTGATTGCTACGGCAGCCGGATTGATTGTGGCAATTACCAGTTTGGTATTTTATCGCTTGTTTCAAGCTTTTGTCGTTAACCAGGTCAAAGTTTTTCGCAAGGCGGGCAGCGATCTTGAGTTACTCTATCGCCAGTATTGGCTCAACATTCAAGATACAATGCCAGCACCGCAAGCAGCACCAGCAGCCCCGCCAATGCCACCAGAAGTACCGCAGCAAAGAACAATTCAACGCTTTAGCTTTCCCCCTCGTTTGGGTAAGCCGAATATATCTGCTCCTGATTCACCGGATCAGCCGCGCCGTACCGATGAAGGCTACACTATGCCGCCTTATTTAGAAAGTAGGCGAGAAGATCCTAAAGCTCCTGAAGCGTAGGATAAGTTAGTTAAAAATTAAAAAATGCGCTCCTGATTTTCTCCCCGACTGTTATTGCCAATGAAAATCAACCTACATTCACCGATTGAAGAAGTCCAAATCCAGATTATTCCGCTGCTTGACGTTATTTTCTGTATTTTGACGTTTTTCTTATTGGCGGCTTTGCAATTCACCCGTCAACAAGCAATTAATGTCGATCTACCCAAGGCTAGTACTGGCGCACCAACGAGGTTTCAATCAAGATTAATTGTCACGCTAGATTCAGCCGGGCAAGTTTTTGTTGAAAAAAATCCTGTGGCGTTAGATCAGTTATCTGATACTTTACGTACTTATTTCCAAGCGAATCCTTTAGGCACAGTAATTCTAAACGCTTCCCGAACATCGAGTTATAACGATGTGGTTCAGTTGTTGGATGCGATGCGGCAAGTAGGAGGCGATCGCGTGGCTTTGGCAACTATTGCTGGATCTCTTGATCGCCCAGCAGGTTCGGCACTTTCACCCGCAACTATTCCCACCACACCTTATACTTCTATACCAGGGCAATCTTTGAATCAACCGAGCAATCCTACCTCCCCAACTGCACCCGCACCCCAACCTACAGTTTCTCCGGGAAGTATTAATACTTCTCCCTAAAACTAGGGTGATTTTCTGCCAATTTGTAGATGAATAGCTGAAATTATATTAGTTAATCTCATAGTAATGAGTTAGAAAAAAATTTCAGCTAAGGGGTCTTAATATGTTGGTAGATCTTCTCATCGCTTGGCTGGTAAGCGCTTCCAGCTTATTGCTTATAACCAAACTACCAATAGGAGTTGAAATAGATAGCCCAGGAAAAGCCTATATTTCAGCAGCTGCATTGGGAATTGTAGCAGCAGTAGTCAATCCGATTTTAAGAGCAGTATTTTTCATCCCCAATTTCCTGACGTTCGGTTTGTTGTCAGGATTTGTTACCTTTTTGGTTTCTGCGATCGCTTTAGGAATTGCTGCATCTTTAGTTCAAGGATTTCGCTTACAAAAGGGAGTATTGAGCGCAATACTTGGAGCATTGGCACTTTCGATTGTTAGCACTTTGATCTACGGTTTTGTTACGCCATCGTTTTAATTTCACAACCGAATAAATAACTAGGGTGGGCAATGCCCACCCTGTGTTGTAATAAGCGAAATTTATTTAAGGTAAAAGCACTAAGAACCAGAAGATGCTTTATCCTGCGAGGGATCAGGATCGTTACTTTCCCCATTAGAATTTGTTGCAGCAACTCCAGCCGCTTGAGCTTGCAGACGCTGTTGCCGTTTCTTGCGATCAGCTAAAAGCATATCTGCCATAGTTATCATTGCTTGCTCGATTTTATCTAAGTTAGAACGGTATAGCTCTAGATCTTTGTTGAGTTTGTCTTCAGATATATGTAAGATAGCGGCAATTTGTTTGAGTGCTTCTACTCGTTGCTTTTCATCTTTTACTAGTTCAGCGTCTGTTAGTTCCAACAAAGTGAATACACCAATGGCAAACAGACGGCTGTATTTGAAACTAGGATTATGAGCGATCGCGCTTATTTGCGCTTGCAAGTCATCACTTCCACCGGGCTGATTTGCCCCACTCACCCAATCAAGCAGTTCCTTGGCTGATAAGTTCTTCACCAAGGTTCGCAGTCGTTCTGCATCTTGCTGGTATCTTTGCGGGTTATCTTCTATCGCCTGACACAGGGCATTAAAAATTGATTCTTTATCCCGTTCTGGCTGATAGCCTTGCATGAACCGCTCGAAAGCAGTAACTACACCCAATGCATAAATTGGATCGTAGTGAAAATCAGCATTGACTGACAGCAAATGCATTTCTACCATCAATTCTTCTACTACCCGTCGATAGATTGTGTTAATCGGACGAGTATGATTGGTGTAGAAGTTTCGTTTGGTATCGGAGACAGTACGCAGGTTATTCACAATTAAACACGACGGGAGTACGTAATGTTTATTGTCTCGCTTCTATGGGTCATTTGCCAAGACAACTGTTGAAATGCAGCAATGCAGCAATGCTAAATGCTGAATGCTAAATTAATCATTCATAATTCATCATTCATCATTTATCCTATGAATTTCTCGCCTGCACTTGTAGCCCTAGCTGAATATATGGCTGGTGAATTTGATAACCGGGAACAGGCAACAGCCGAGCCAACTTGGTACGTCCACCTTCGCCTCTGGCAACGTCCCGTTTCTCTGTTTGCAGAAGACAGCATTACTTTGTTTGCCGAACAAGCCAATATCCTCAATCTTGATCGACCTTATCGCCCCCGGCTGATGCGGCTACAAGAACGCCAGGATGCAGATGCGCCTATACAAGTACAGTACTATATACCCAAAGATATCGCTGCTGTTCGCGGTGCAGGGGCAAACCCTGACATACTCAAGACATCTACCCCAGAGCGATTTGAACTGCTACCAGGTTGTTTGCTTTTAGTGAAGACGCAACAAATTGGTGCTAACAGCTACCACTTTATTGCCGCCCCGCCACCAGGGGAAAAATGCTGTTTTAACTATGATGGCAACACAATACAAGTTTCCCTTGGTTTTGAAGCTACTGGAAAGGAGTTTTTGAGCTACGACAAGGGAATCGATCCCATAGAGGGTAGAGCTTTGTGGGGAGCCATCTTAGGCGCGTATCGCTTTCGTAAAATTATGAATGATAAATGATGAATTATGAATTTCAAATTCATAATTCATCATTTATCATTCAGCCTTCCAATTCGCCCAATCTTGAGGCTTCAAGAAAGTTTCATACAACTCAGCTTCTGGGGTGTTGGGTTCTGGCTTATAGCCATATTCCCAGCGTACCAATGGCGGTAGGGACATCAAAATTGATTCGGTGCGACCATTGGTTTGGAGTCCGAAAATTGTCCCCCGGTCGTAAACCAAGTTAAATTCCACGTATCTTCCGCGACGATATAGCTGAAAATTCCGTTCGCGATCGCCATACTCCAAATTCTGCCGCCGTTCCACAATTGGCACGTAAGCAGGTAAGAAAGAATTTCCACACTCACTGACAAAGGCAAACATTTCTTCCCAACTCCGGGGTGCTGGTGTGCCAATTTGTTGACTGTAAACAGCAGCTGCACCTTCTGGATTTGGGCCGCGATACAGTTGACCTTGACCATCTTGATAGTCAAAGAAGATTCCACCCACACCTCGCGTTTCCTCGCGATGCTTCAAGTAAAAGTATTCGTCGCACCACCGCTTGAACACTGGGTAATACTCTGGGTGATGAGCATCACAAGCAGACTTTAAAGTCCTATGTACGTGAGATGCATCTTCAGCAAAAGGATAGTAGGGGGTTAGATCTAAACCGCCACCAAACCACCATACTGGACCTGCTTCAAAGTAGCGATAATTGAGGTGAACGGTTGGCACGTAGGGATTGCGGGGATGCAATACCATTGAAGTGCCTGTGGCGAACCATTTATGCCCAGCTGCTTCTGGACGTTGATTCAAGATTGAAGGCGGCAGATGGGAACCCCAAACTTCGGAGAAGCCGACTCCACCTTGTTCAAATACGGCCCCTTCACGCATGACACGCGATCGCCCGCCACCTCCTTCAACTCTATCCCACTCATCTTGTTGAAACTTGCCTATCCCATCTAGTTGTTCTAGACCTTGACAAATCTTATCTTGCAGCTGTTGCATCAACTGCCTTACTCGTTCTTTGGCATCAGTTGGTGGTACTGGCTGGGAGGAGGTTGTCTGAGGAGTTGAAATCGTCATTTTCTCAACTTGATTTTCTTAAAAGCAAAGGATTTATAATCAGGTGTAAGTTTTTGGGCTGTGGCAGTAGTTAGTCAACCTTTAAAAGGTATAAGTCGAAATTCTACTTCTTCGCCCAATGTAATTATTCTTTACGAAATTTATTGTTTTCTTCAGTGTAGCTGCGTCAGTCCAAATCTACTCAGGGTGCAATGTCTAGTAGATAGAAAATTCAGATTGAAATGCCTGAACTTATTTTCTCTCAAATCGTCACCTTCCATCAGTCTTTTTAAGAGAATATATCTGGAGCGGATACAAAATTCTAGAAAAGCACTCTAGAAGTATTAGCTTAAGTAACTAGATTTACTTACCACCGACATAGCCAGATTGGCTGCAAGCAGGGCAGGCACAAGGAGGATTAGGAAGATGTGGGGAGGATTGTCTAAATTTATATATCGCAAACGCCGCCGTTTTCGGTGTTCTCTAGTGCGATCTTACAAACAGATTAGTTCTGCTTCAGTCGATGAGCTTTGGCAAAAAGTAGTAGATTTGGCCGATGTTTCCTGGCATCCACTGCTAGCAAAAACCAACGTTCCCTATGGATTAGTACCAAAGCCTGGACTCATATTTCAGGCAGTAACGCGGTTGGGTCCAATTCCAATCCGGATTTTTGTAGAGCGGGTACTGCCAAGGGAGTTGCTAAGTATAAGGATCATGGCAATTCCAGGCGTGGAAGAAAGAATTACTTACCAGGTTGAATCAACAGTCTGTGGTACTTATGTGTCTTACTCAGTAAGATTAAACGGTTGGTTATCACCACTGATTTGGTCGCTGATTCGACCTCATGCAGCGCGGGTAGCAGAGGCACTAGCGCAAGCAGCCGAACAAGCAGCTAGTACTGCTTTATCAAGAAACTCCAAACCGCTTGAAGATAGTTGTTTTGATTTTTAAGTGGCTTGAGGCTTGAGGTGAGAAGCAAAAGTTAGGATTACTTTATCCTTCATGCTTCAAACTTCATCAAGCGCGGGGGCCAGCCCTATCCTAGCCTTCGGCAACCCCTGCGGGGAACGGGAACGCCAAGAACGGGCTACATCCTTCCCCTCACTCCTGACTCGTCCCCTGGCCGTTAAGATGCAATTAGAGAGATCTATTGCCTTAGTTGTAAGCCCCTAAAGTGAAGAGTGCAATGTCAGACAACCTTAATACCAGTTCCGTGTTAGAAGTGCTGCGTCCAGTGCAAGACCCAGAACTGCGCAAGAGCCTGGTGGAACTGAACATGATTCGTAATGTTAAAATCGACGACGGCAAGGTCAGTTTCACCTTGGTGCTGACAACCCCTGCTTGCCCATTACGGGAATTCATTGTCGAAGACTGCCAGAAAGCCGTGAAGCAGTTACCAGGCGTGACAGATGTAGCAGTAGATGTCACGGCTGAAACACCACAGCAGAAGGGCTTGCCCGATCGCACGGGAATTTCTGGGGTGAAAAATATTCTGGCGGTTTCCAGTGGCAAAGGTGGTGTGGGTAAAAGCACCGTTGCTGTGAATATTGCCGTTGCCCTTGCTGAATCAGGTGCAAAAGTTGGTTTATTAGATGCGGATATTTACGGCCCCAACGCCCCCACCATGCTGGGATTGGAAAAAGCTCAGATTGCGGTGCAGCAAGGCGAGAAAGGGGAAATACTCGAACCTGCTTTTAATCATGGCGTGAAGCTCGTTTCAATGGGCTTTTTGATTGACAAAGATCAACCCGTGATCTGGCGGGGACCAATGCTAAACGGGATAATTCGCCAGTTTCTCTATCAAGTGCGGTGGGGAGAACTAGATTATTTGATTGTGGATATGCCGCCAGGTACGGGAGATGCCCAACTAACGCTGACTCAAGCTGTACCAATGGCAGGGGCAGTAATTGTCACCACTCCCCAAAATGTGGCGTTGTTAGATTCTCGCAAAGGTTTGCGAATGTTCCAGCAAATGCAGGTGCCTGTTTTGGGAATAGTAGAAAATATGAGCTACTTTATTCCCCCAGATATGCCAGACAAGCACTATGACATTTTTGGTTCCGGCGGCGGTGAAAAAACCGCCAAAGAACTCGGCGTACCGTTACTTGGATGCATACCGTTAGAAATTTCCTTACGCCAAGGAGGCGATCGCGGCATTCCCGTTGTCGTCGGCGAACCAGAATCAGCTTCAGCTAAAGCGCTGCGACTTGTCGCCCACGCGATCGCTGGAAAAGTCTCTGTTGCTGCATTAACTTAAAAAAAAGTATGAAGTGTGAAGGATGAAGGATGAAGTAAGAATTTAGCTTTTATCTTTTTCAGCCTAGCCTAGCCTAGCAAGCGCGGGGGCAACGCTGCGCGTACGGCAGCCCCTACAGGGAAACGGCATGATCGCGTTCAGCCTTGGTCCTTCAACCTTCTCCCATCCATCTAGATGTCACGAACTTTAACAATCCCAAGTTCCTGGAAATCCTTGCTTGCTCCCTGGCATCAAGTAGACTGGTTTTTGTTTGCCTTGTGTATTGGTGTAACTGTGTTTGGGGGTATGACGATCCAAAGTACGCAATTATACCGAGGATCCCATGACTACTACTTGCAACATTGGTTGTTTGGTGGTATAGGTTTGGCATTATCTCTGTTTATTGCTCGTTGTCGCTATGAGTATTTGCTCAAGTGGCACTGGTGGATCTATGGCATCACTAGCTTGTCTCTGATTGCTGTAATGGTGGCTGGTGTCTCGGCTAAAGGCGCGCAGAGGTGGATTAGCATTGCTGGCGTTCCCGTACAACCATCTGAATTCGCCAAAGTTGGAGTAATTATCACCCTAGCGGCACTATTACAGTCTCATACAGCAGCAAAAATTCCCAATGTGGTAAGAGCTTTATTAATTACTGCCGTGCCTTGGGCGTTAGTATTTTTACAGCCAGATTTAGGTACTTCACTGGTATTTGGTGCAATTACCTTGGGAATGCTTTATTGGGCTAATGCTAATCCTGGCTGGTTAGTACTGTTGGTATCGCCGCTAATTGCCGTAGTTCTATTTAACTTGTATTTACCAGCATGGTTTGCTTGGACAGCTGGTATGGCTGCGATCGCATGGCTAACTTTACCTTGGAAGTGGTTAGGAACTATTGGGGCGATCGCTGTTAACTTCTTAGCAGGCGAGTTAGGACACATCCTCTGGGGAATATTAAAAGAATATCAAAAAGACCGCATAATTTTATTCCTCGAACCAGAAAAAGATCCCCTTGGCGGTGGATACCATTTGATTCAATCTCGAATTGCCATCGGTGCTGGCGAACTTTGGGGGCGTGGATTGCATCATGGCACGCAAACCCAGCTTAATTTTATTCCCGAACAGCACACTGACTTCATTTTCTCTGCTGTGGGTGAAGAATGGGGTTTTGTCGGTTGTTTAGTAATGCTATTTGCCTTCTGGCTAATTTGCCTGCGTTTAATTTTAATTGCCCAAAGCGCCAAAGATAATTTTGGCTCTTTACTTGCCAGTGGTGTATTTTCTATGATTGTGTTTCAGGTGATACTGAACATCAGCATGACGATTGGGCTTGCACCTGTAACGGGTATTCCTTTACCCTGGATCAGTTATGGTAAGTCTGCTTTGTTGACTAACTTCATTGCGCTCGGCATTGTGCAATCAGTAGCCAATTATCGCCAAAAGCAAAAGTATTAGGGGCTAGGGGCTAGGCGCTAGGGGAGCAAGTAGCTTGCCCGACATCCCCGTTGTAGCAACTGGCGTGCTAGAGAATGGTTTAAGCTATTAGTAAAAATTGAGTTTATTGGTAGTAATCGAGAGAGAAAGTTATGATTTTGCCTGGAACAGCGGTACGAGTGAAAAATCCCAACGATACATTTTACGGCTATCAAGGACTAGTTCAACGGATAACTGACGGTAAAGCAGCCGTATTATTTGAAGGCGGCAATTGGGACAAGATCATCACATTTTACCTGTCAGAATTGGACGAAGTGGAAGTTACAGCTGGACGCAAAAAAGCAAAATAAAAAAGGCTAAATTATGAATGATGAATTATGAGTTGACAATTGCTGCATTCAGCATTCATCATTCAAAATATGCGTCTTCCCTTACCACAATTTGCCACAGGCGATCGCCACCCAGATTATATTGCTGAGGTGATCGAAACTGCTACGACGGAATTTTTAGCTCAGTGTCTGGAACCAGACGACTTAAGTTTCCCAGTAATGCCACCTTTTGGTAGTTGGGTGAAGTCAAGGGATGAAGAGTCGGGAAATCAAATCTATGCTGTGGTGTACTATGCAACCACCATGCCCATTGACTCAATTCATCGGGCAAGAGCTTTAGGGTTGTCCTTGCAAGACTTGCGAGAACAACAACCGCAGATCTTTGCTATGCTCAAAACAGAGTTTCGGGCTGCTATTGTAGGATATGAGCCAGAAAGAGCATCATTACGCGCTCAAAGCCAGATTTACCAATATCTTCCCCCACGTCCGCCCCAAATTCATCAGGCTGTTTACCGTTGCCAACCGGAAGAAATTATCTATTTCAGCGAACAGCTAGATTTTTTGAGAACTCTACTAGAAGTTAAAGGTGCGCCCATAGAAGCCTTAACAGCAGCTGCAATCAGGCAAGTTTATCAATTACGCAAAGCTGACAGGAACTGGTTAGTTCAAGCCGGACGTACCCTCAGCGTACTGCTCAAAGACGACTACGATCGCTTGAGATATATTTTAAGTCAAATCAACCCGTAACTTCTGCACGAAAACAACCCGCCCTGCAAATAAGATAATCGTCATCCTCGCTTGCATATCTGTAATGAGAGGGAGACAGGAGGCAGGAGACAGGAGACAGGAGACAGTTTGACGGGGTGACAACTGGATCCTAACTACAGCAGTCCTTTAACGACTATCTGTGCAACTTAAATGAACATTAGCTTACAACCCCAAAACATGGCTTTGTAAGGCTAATGGTGGGTAATGCCGGGCTACGGTGATATGTGTCCCGCTTGAACGGTGAGAATTTGGGAGGCTTTGAGCCACTGGGAATCAAAAGCACCTAAATGAGTGGTAGTTATCAAGGTTTGAAAGCGGTCTTGAATTGCTTCTAAAAGTTGATTTTGGCGGTTAGGATCGAGTTCAGCTAATACATCATCTAGTAGTAATAATGGCGATTCGCCAATGACTTCTTCAATTAGTTTGAGTTCTGCTAGCTTCAATGCTAAAACCAAGGTGCGCTGTTGTCCTTGAGAACCATATTGACGAGCTGGAGTTTGGTTGATTGTCAATTCAATTTCATCTCGATGCGGGCCTACCAAGGTAGTACCTTGATGCTGTTCGGCAATGACTCTTTGGGCGATCTTTTCTAAAAAAGCCTGCTGTACTTCTTCTGGACTACCTTGTGTTAAAGGCACATTCGGTGCATATTTTACTTGCAATATTTCTGTGCGATCGCTAATGCTAGCGTGCCATGCAGAAGCAATTGGAGCCAATCTTTCTATACCACGCGATCGCCTTCTAATCACCCGCGCACCTACAGCCGCCAGCTGAGCGTTCCACACAGCTAACTCTGAATCTGAATCAGATCCTCTTACCTCAAGCCTTTCGCCTCTCGCCTTTAAAAAAGCATTCCGCTGTCGCAACACCTGGTTATATTGCTGCAATATATAAGCATAAACAGGTTCCAACTGAATTAACAGCGTATCTATCCAGTGGCGACGTTGTTCTGGGCCGCCGCGCACTAGTTCTAAATCTAAACTAGAAAACTGCACAGCATTGAGGACACCTAAAAAATCTAGTTGTCGCCGTAGGTACTCGCTATTAAGCGCAACAGTACGGCGACCAGCGCGACGCAGTGTGAGAGAGAGGTCAATAATGCCAGTTTGCCGCTCTAGAGTAGCATTAACCTGTCCAAACGCTTCTCCTTCCCGCACCAAATCGCGATCGCGCGCCATCCGGTGCGATCGCAACGTTGCCAGTAATTCCACTGCTTCCAATAAATTCGATTTTCCTTGGGCATTATTACCAACCAAAATTGTTTTTGGCGCGATAAAATCAACCCGCTGCTCTTGGTAGTTACGAAAGTACCTTAAATGTAGAGTTTTTAGATACATAATTCAAATGATGAATGATGAATTATGAATGATGAATTCAGCATTCATCATTCATCATTTATTTCTCCCTAGCCCCTCCTTGTCGCCAGTTAATAAACAACTTCTCCAATTCGATCCACGCAAACATCAAACTACTAAAGCCAAAGCAAACTGCCAATTCAAATGGACTCAAAACATGAGTGCCAAAGAAAGCTCGTAGGGGCGGAACATAAATTAGTAACAGTTGCAAAATCGTAGTTACAACAACAGCCCCCAGCACGTAGGGATTCGAGAATGGATTTAGCTGAATGAATAACCTTGTGTTGGAGCGAATAGCCAAAGCGTGACCCATCTGCGCCAGACACAAAGTAGTAAACACCATTGTCTTCCAGCGATCTGGACTCAGTACGGAACTAACAACTGCATGAGAGTAAGAGTAAGCCCACACCATCAGCGCGATCGTCAAAATGGCAAAGATAATGCCAATACGAATCATGTACCATCCTAACCCTCTGGCAAAAATACTCTCGCGTGGACTGAAGGGAGGACGCTTCATCACGTTAGGTTCGGCAGGTTCTACAGCCAAGGCAAGAGCTGGTAAACCATCTGTCACCAAGTTCATCCAAAGGATTTGTAATGGACTCAGGGGAACGCCGCCTAGTCCCAAAATAGGTGCAGCGGCAATTGTTAAGACTTCACCGATGTTGCTACCAAGAATGTATTTGATAAAGCGGCGGATATTAGTGTAGACGACTCTGCCTTCTTCAGTCGCAGCGACGATTGTGGCAAAGTTGTCATCTAACAAAATCATGTCACTGGCTTCTTTACTTACATCAGTACCAGTGATACCCATTGCGATACCAATGTCAGCTTGTTTCAGGGCTGGGGCATCATTTACTCCATCTCCCGTCATGGCAACAAACTTACCCCGGCGTTGTAGTGCTTGGACGATGCGGAGTTTGTGTTCTGGCGACACCCTGGCATAGATGCTGACGCGATCGACTTCTCGCTCTAGCTCAGATTGGCTCATGCGTTCCAATTCTTGACCAGTCAGAACTGGATCGCCTTGGTTGGCAATGCCTAAATCTGTAGCGATCGCTCTTGCTGTTAATTGGTGATCGCCAGTAATCATAATTGGGCGAATTCCCGCGTCCTTACAACGGGCTACGGCATCTCTTACCTCTGGTCTGGGTGCATCCAGCATTCCCACCAGCCCCAACCAAACTAGTTGTCGCTCTGATGCTTCTTGTGACCCTTCTGGTGGTAGTTCTGTCAAGGGTTTGTAGGCAAATCCCAGCACCCGCAAACCATTTCCTGCCATAGTGTCGTTTTGCGCCAGAATTTGCTGACGCTGAGCATCGATTATTGGCACGGCGCGATCGCCTGTATGAATTCGATTGCACCGCTCCAAAACTAGCTCTGGCGAACCCTTAGTGAACATTAAAAAGGTTGAAGGATGATGGTTGAAGGCTGAAGATTGCAGATCATCGCTCATCTTTCCTGCTTCATCCTTTCGGCAGAGGACACTCATCCGCTTGCGTTCTGATGAGAAGGGAAACTCAGCAACGCGGGGTAGACGGCTTGCCCATTGGTCTTTTTCAATACCAGTTTTTGCCGCTAAAGTCAATAATGCGCCCTCGGTTGGATCGCCTAAAATTCTCCAATCGCCCTTTTCTTGTTGCAAAGTAGCATCGTTACAAAGCGCGCAAGCGATCGCCAAAGCTTCTACTTCTAGATGATCCTCTGGTTCAATTCTCTGACCGTTAAGCAGAAATTCTCCTCTTGGAGCATAACCCTCGCCTGTAACTCGCAGCGATTTGTTACTGATTTCAATCGCCTGCACTACCATTTTGTTTTGAGTCAGCGTACCAGTTTTATCCGAGCAAATAGTGGTGACGCTACCCAGTGTTTCGACGGCTGGCAGTTTACGAATTAGTGCGTGACGGCGTACCATTCGTTGGGTTCCCAGTGCCAAGGTGACAGTGATCACGGCGGGTAAGCCTTCTGGTACTACTGCCACAGCCATACTCAGAGAAACTTCCAGCAGTTCTTCAAAAGCGCCCACACCAGCACGGAGTACGCCGCCAATTACTACCAGCGCTACCAAGATCAAAGAACCGGATACCAATACATTACCCAACTGAGACATCCGCTGCTGTAGGGGAGTGGGTTCGCTTTCCACCCCCTGGATCATGGCAGCAATTTTGCCCAGTTCCGTTTGCATTGCAGTACCAGTGACCAGAACTTTGGCTCGTCCTTGGACAACTTCTGTACCTTGAAAGACCATGTTAATGCGATCGCCCAAGGATGTTTCTTCTGGCAATTGGAGATCTGCCTGCTTCTCCGCTGCTGCGGCTTCACCAGTCAATGCTGACTCGCGCACTTGCAGGTTAGATTCTTCAATTAAACGTCCGTCTGCTGCTAGTTGCACCCCGGCTTCTAGCAACATCACATCTCCAGGGACGAGTTGTTTTGCCTCAACCTCAGCCAATCTTCCATCGCGCAGCACTCTTACTAACGGGGCAGATAGACGCTTGAGTGCTGCCAAAGCTTTTTCAGCACGGCTTTCTTGTACGTAGCCCAGAATACCGTTGAGGATGACAATCAAACTAATGGCGATCGCATCTTTGGGAAAATTGTTACCTCGTATATCTAAAATCGCAGAAACTATTGCCACTGCGATCAGCATCAATAACATGATGTTTTTGAACTGATCGATCAAGATAGTTAAGGCGCTGCGTCCGCCAGTTTCTTGTATTTCGTTCAGACCGTATTGCTGTAACCGCTGTTCGACTTGTTGCGAACTTAAGCCAGTGCCGCGATCGCTGTCTAATATTTGTATTGTCTTATCAACTTCCAGAGTGTGCCAGCTAGCAGCTCGATTGGTGAGAGAATTTGCAGACATGGATAGCGTTTAAGGAAATGCTTCTTGAACATAATCATAATTTAGTCATCACTTTTGGGCTATCCGTAGCGAGTCGGGGGATAATTCGCAATTCGTAATTATCGACCCACTTGCCTCTTACCTCAAGCCTCAAGTCTCGTTACCAAGGTGACAGTTTAATTGTCCTCATCCAGTTTAGGATTAAATTTAATCGGCCCTGGCAAGCAAGATGCAAGAATAAAATGTGTTGTACCCTGAGCCGCTCTTTGCTCAAAATCCTGAAGATAATATTTATCCAAATATTTATCAATCTTCACTTTGTATGATGCGCGATCGCAGTTAAAGTATTTTATTTTATTTACAAACAATAATTCTGCATTAATGGATTTTACACCTTTCTATCGCCAGGCCGATCTTTACTAAACTGTGCCCAACAGACAATCTTAGTCAAGATAGCTCCTACTACTCCAAACTTTGCCAAAACACCGTTAGGTTGATTTATGACAGTCGCTGCATCGGTTTTTTCCCCGCGAACGATTCGACCAATTGGCGCTGCTGCCTTACATGGCATAGCAGGCTTAAAAGATCGGCTGATAGCGATCGATACAGTCAAAGGGCATTTACTCCAAATTGACCCTTCCAATGACAACACTAAGATTCTCAATTGCCATCAAGTATCGGAGTTTGAAGATGTTACGGGTATAGCTTTATGGGAAGATACCCTGTGGTGTACGCGAGAAGAAACCGTTTATTGTTGCCAATTGGGGGATTATAGCCTTAAGCCTTTTGTCACTTTACCCTACCCAGCAAATGGTGTTGCCGTTTGGCAATCAACAGTTTATGTCACCTGCCAAAAGGCTGGTTATATATACATTTTTGACAGTACTAGTGGTCGTCAAATTACCCGGTTTTATGCACCTGGAGTAGGAGTTGAAAATATCACTGTTTGGGAGGATAATCTTTGGATATGCGATCGCACCGAACAAACGGTTTATTGTCTAGATCGGGCAACAGGAGAAATTAATTTTAGCGTTCTGACTCCGTTTGAATGTCCCACTGGCTTAACTTTCTTACCCAACTCCGAATCAACTGCGACGCTTTATGTAGCTTATGCCAGTGAAGAACCATATATTCGAGATAATCCAAATCTAGATCCATCCAACGAATTAACCTACCGCGATCGCACGTTCATTCACCCCCTACATTATCATTACGACCCAGATAAGCGTTACGCCTTATCCAACGGCTACCTAATTGAAATGTCCTATGTAGAGGAACTATCTCCGTTGGATGAGGTGGAATTAGAACAGGTAGAATGGCGCATCGCCCTACCAGCCGAAACTGATCGCCAACGAGTACGACAAGTTGAACCAATTGGCATACCTTTTACCGAAGAACTGCAAGACGGACAAAGAGTAGCCGTCTTTAAATTTGATCGCCTTCAATCAAACGAACGTCATTTGTTTGGTTGGAAAGCCACTCTAGAAGTCCGAGGAATTAAATATCGCTTCACTCCAAAAGACACAGAAAAACTGCCGACTCTCTCACCAGAATTTCAGCAGCGTTACTTAGTTGACGATGATAAATTAGCGATGGACTCAGATGTTGTCCGCAGCGCTGCAAAAGAAGCGATTGGAACAGAAACCAATCTCCTGCGGAAAATGTTCAACATTCGCAACTATGTCTACGACCAATTATCCTATGGGATTAAACCTCATATTGACACGCCAGATGTGGTTCTAGAACGAGGTATTGGTTCTTGTGGCGAGTACGTAGGCGTTTTACTTGCCTTGACACGGCTCAATGGCATCGCCTGTCGTACCATTGGACGCTATAAGTGTCCTCCCTATGCCGAACATCAACGAGTGCCACTACAACCAGATTTTAATCACGTCTGGTTGGAATTCTACTTCCCCGGACTAGATCTGTGGTTGCCAATGGAATCAAACCCGGATGATGTAGTAGAACAAGGGCCATATCCCACACGGTTTTTTATGGGTTTAGCTTGGTATCACATTGAGATTGGTAAAGGAATTTCGTTTGAAACTGTCAAAAGCAAAGGAGAACCGTTGAATAAAGAAGATATTTCAATTGGTGACTTAGCGATTAATCATATTCAATTCACAATTATGTCAGAATTACCAGCTTTCTGAATGATGAATGATGAATTTTGATACATTTTTGCTTTCTTTCATTATTCATCATTTCTATAAATCGTCGTCAATTCTTGAAGTACGCCAGATTGGCAGGGATTGGGTTTGCCTTTGTCACCTGTGGATAGGGCAACAATTTTAATTCTGACGCAGGCTAATCTAGCCCCCAAATGCTATGCTGGCAGGCAAGATAAATGTTTCAACAATTATCAGAATACCCATAGGTCAAGTATTGGGCGATCGCTCTCAAATAGCAATCGACTGCTACGTAGCGGGAGTTGAGAAAGCTATTCCTCAAGCAACTAAGAGCCAGGACGGATAGTGGATAGAGAAGTCTTAGCAGAATGTCTTTCTTGGCGAGACGCTAGGAGTTGTTTAATTAGCAGTGAAGTTGCCTCTAATCCAGCATCTTTAGCCAAATAACTGTCCGCTTCCGGGCAAATCTCTTGACCTATTCCTAGCTCGTTTTTGCTCAAAAACCCTGTAGCTAATATCAGCAAGGGAGGATTGGGTGAACTTGCTTTTATATGACAAATGAGTTGACAGCCATCTATTTCTTTTTCATAATTAGCGGCTGGAATAGAGTAATCTACAATCACTAAATCAAAGGAGAAAGCCTGCTGTAAAAAATTAGATACTCTGGTAAAAATAGATACTTCAAATTCTCGGCTTAAAAAACGCTGGAGGGCTAAGCAATAAAGTTCGTTATCATCCACCACACCAATTTTGTACATTTTTATCCTTTTTGAGTAGATAAAATGCTGCCAACATTCTGTTTAAATCAATTTTGCTCTCTAATTTGAGATTTGGCACTAAAAGTTAAAAAAAAATTAAAATCGGCTCTGATAAATAAACCATATTAAAAAATAATTCTTATACCTAAAGATAGATATTGCAATTGCTTAAATAACATTACTGACTTAGCTAAGTAAATTTAATTAATAAACTTCTG
>DATNQH010000211.1:0-9795 GCA_036704105.1 Leptolyngbyaceae cyanobacterium
GGAGATTGGGTGCAGATTTTTGGGGAAAAGAAATTTGGCTCTAAAAAAGGTACTCTTAAGCTGAAAGCCAGTCGAATAATTCTAGTAGGTAACAAACAAACCAAAACGCCTGTTCCATCCAAATCCAAGCCTATATCAGGCAAAGCCAATATTTTAGTGTGTCAAAAGTCTGATTGCATAAACCGCGGTGGAAAGGGAGTTTGTCAGGCTTTGCAAGCAGCTATAAGCGATCGCGGTTTAGAAAATGAGGTAGTAATCAAAGGAACTGGTTGTCTTAAACAGTGTAAAGCGGGACCAAATGTGGTGATGCCAGACAAAACCCGTTACACTCGCATTCAAGCAGAGCAAATACCCGAAGTGATTGACAGGCATTTCCCAGTCGCAAGTGTAGATGAGCAGTGGGTGGCTTTGCGGAAAGGTTAATGACAGTTTTGCGCTTAATGGAATCGCCCGGATAAACCATGATAAATTCAAGGTAATACCTAGACAACAAACCTAAGCGATCGCTTACCTAAAATTTCCCTAGATCTTACCTAGACATGAGTAATACAGGGCGCAACAAAAAGCTAGCCTCCTTCAACTGTGACGAGGATTTGTGGTCTTCTTTCATGCGTCGATGCCAAGAGCAGGGGACAACCGCCACAACCACACTCACCAAATTTATCCAACTCTACCTGGATGGAAAGCTAGATAATCTAGATGCTGATGCGTTGGGCGCAAGCTTCGACGACCGAGTTAGGGCAAGTGTGGATGAGTATCTAGCCACTCATTCATTGCAAAATCAAATTAGTGCTTTAGCGGAGAAGATCGCATACTTGGAGGGGCAACTAAGCGCTCACTCATCCCGCGCTAATACCAAACCAACAACTTTCAAGAAAGAACGCTCTGAATGGTTTATTCAGGAGCGAGCCAAATATTTGGGGGTCAGATTAAATGCCGACCAACTCATGAAGGTAGAAATGTTTGCTGCCGACGCTTATAAAGAGCGGCACTCTCAACCACCTTTTAAGAAACTATTTAGAGGGATGCCAGCTTCTGTCTACCCAGCAACGGACGTTGACATTATAGATTCACTGATTCGGGGAGTGGCAAAAAGAGGCTAGGGCATCGAGACTATTAGCCGAACCTCTCACCACATCTCACATTCGTCTTGGGTTCGTCCATGAGCAACAGCGACTATATTGGACTCGTTGCCTCTTATGTTTATGCCACTACCCTGCTCGTTGTCGGTGAGGCGCTGCGGCGGCTATTCGGTCAAAAACCAGAAGTGACCCGCAAGATAATCCATATCGGTGCGGGGATGTGGGTTTTTGGCGTGCTGGTGCTGTTTGACCACTGGGAAAGTGGGATTGTTCCGTTTGCCACCTTTATCTTCCTCAACTACCTGTTCTACCGCTACCGGATTGTCGGTGCGATGGATACCGAGGATAGCTCACCTGGCACGGTTTATTTTGCGGTGTCAGTGACGCTGCTGTTCGGGCTTTTGTGGCGACCAGATGGTCCAGTGGATCGCGCCCCGATTGCCGTCGCTGGAGTAATGGCTATGACTTGGGGGGATGCGCTGGCAGCATTGATTGGCAAGCGAATTGGACGACACCGCTACCGTGTGGGGCAAAGTGAGCGCTCTATTGAAGGATCGGCAGCGATGTTTTTTGCAAGTGCGGTGGCGATATTTTTGGTACTACTGCTGCTACCTGGTTCGTCGCTGTGCCCCTATTCAGAGCCAATAGGCGCAGAATGGGCGCTATTGGCAGCAATTGTCAGTGCGGCTAGTGCCACGCTAGCTGAAGCGGTTTCGCCGCACGGTACGGATAACCTTTTCGTGCCACTGGTGGCAGCTGGGGTAGTGGAGGTAGTGTTGGAATTGTATGTAGCTTTTTCCCCACCGCACTTACTTTAATCGTCGTCGTAAGGAATATGCAACAACTCTACGGCTTTACGCTTCGCTTCCTCACCTCTGCGGTCGTATTTTGCCGTAGTGGTAGGATTCGCATGACCTGCTAGTTGGGAAACAGTTACCACGTCAGCTCCGGCATCGAGCAAATTAGAAATAAATGTACGACGGCAATCATGGGGAGAAAAGGAATCTACTTGGGCTTGTTGCGCCCGTTTTTGGAGAATATACAGCACCGCCTGGTCAGTCAAGCGGCGTTTCATCAGCTGATGCCCCTTGCTGACGGGATACAGTAGCGGACCTGCTTTCACCCCTCTGACTCTAAGCCAAGCTGACACTGCTCGTATCCCACTACTGGGCAGGTACACCGTCCGGTCTTTACCGCCCTTGCCACCACGTACTTTTATTGCACCAGTACTGGGGTCAAAGTCCCGCAAATCTAGAGACACCACCTCAGTTCGCCGCAGTCCCGAACCCAGGAGAATAGCAAGCAGTGCCGCATCTCGAATCCCGGCAGGAGTTACATCTGCTTTAATGACCCGCATAATTGCCGCAATCTCTTTTGAGTTTAGCGCCCGCCCCCGCAATTCGGAGCTGGCTTTGACATTCTCGATGTCAACCGCGTAGGCGTAATCCGTTGGCGACATCAACTTCAGCTTTTTAGCTTCCTTTAACACGCGGCGGAGAGCGCACAGCATTTGGTTGACTGTGGAGGCAGCATACTGCTCCACCAACACAGCTCTTACCGCTGCCGTGTGGCGATACCGCAATTGGCTCCAGTCCAAGGTGAGGGCATCGCAATGCCCATTCGTCAGCAACTTAGCAATCAGATCCAAGTTCCGCCGCATTGAAAGCTGTGACTTGGGACGCAGCTGCTTTAGGTACACCGCTGCTGGGTGTTGGGTCAGCGGTGGGGGCTGTTGCAGTTGCAGGCATTCAGTGGTGGACTCTACGGAGATCGCCAGGGGGACATCAGGCATCGAGAATGTCAAAGCTTGAACTACATTTTACAGAAATTAGAGCAAAGCCCACGTCTTTTAAGCGTGGGATGTAGTGTATGCACTTTTAAGTGCAGTCTAGTCTTTTCCTTGAGCATCAATATATTTCTGAATAGTTGAACTAGATACGTTGCCAGCCGTTGAAACAAAATAGGCTCTTGTCCACATACTAGGTAGTTTCATCAACTCAGGGAATTCTTGTCTCAACATTCTAGCAGTGCGTCCTTTAATTCGATGCATTAGGTCTGACGGCGCAATATTAGGTGGAGCGTTAATGAATAAGTGAATATGCTCTGGTTCTATTGCAAGGTTGAGTACGTCACAATCCAACTCTCTAGCTGTATCGTAAATCAATACATCCAACCTTTGTTTGATACTTCCGGTTAGAACACGCCGTCGCCGCCGGACAATCCATACTAAGTGATAGTTGACCAAGGAAACAGACGTATTTTTATGTCTATAAGTTTGACTCATATACTATACACAATGTCTACAGCATAGTATAGTAGACACTATGAAAACTCTGAAGTTCAAGCTGTACAACCATAAACGAAATCGATTTCTCAAGCGGTCAATTAACGCCGCTGGGGTAATCTACAACCAGGGCAATTGCTATCCACAAACGCTACTACCGAATGTGGGGCAAGCACTTAAGTTGTTCCAAACTTCAGGCTCATATTGCCAAATTGCGGAAACGTAACCCATTTTGGCGATTGGTAGGCTCTCAAGCAGTACAGGATATTTGTCAACGCATTGAGAAAGCATATCAACTATTTTTCACGTACAACAAAAAGGGAGTTAGGCCGCCAGGATTCAAGAAAGTTAAGAAGTACAAATCATTCACCCTTAAGCAGGCAGGATATAAGTTTCTTGGTGGGAATAGGGTCAAGATTGGAAATCAAGTTTATCAATTTTGGAAATCAAGAGTTATAGAGGGAACGGTCAAAACGCTAACGATTAAACGCACACCATTAGGTGAGTTGTTTATGTTTGTGGTTGTTGATAATTGTACTGAGCAAGAATTCAAATCTAAGACGGGTAAAATCGCTGGTTTTGATTTTGGACTTAAGACATTCCTCACCTGTTCCGAAAATCTCCAGATTGAATCACCGCAATTCCTGAAAGCTGCGCTTAACAATATCCGCAAAGCTTCTATTCAACATTCCAGAAAACTCAAAGGCTCGGCTTCTCGTGAACGGGCAAGAAAGCACCTTGTTCGGCGGTATGAGGCTATTTCAAATCGTCGTCGTGACTGGTTTTGGAAGCTAGCCCATGATTTGACTAATAGATTCGACGTTTTGTGTTTTGAGACATTGAATTTAAAAGGAATGCAACGTCTTTGGGGACGCAAAATGTCGGATTTAGCATTTGGCGAGTTCTTGCAAATTCTAGAATTGGTTGCCAAAAAGAAAAATAAATCTGTTATCTATATCGACCCTTGGTATCCTTCCACTAAAACCTGTAATGCCTGCGGACATATCTTAAAATCAATAGAATTATCAGTACGGCGCTGGCGTTGTCCATCGTGTCAAACCGAAAATGATCGAGACGAGAACGCCAGCATTAATATCAAAATGGTTGGGAGTTCAACCATAGGCTTAGGAGATGTCAGACAGGCTTTGCCTGCAATCTCTGTCTGATGCCTGAATCCCACCGATTCAATCGGTGGGAGTGGCTCAATCTACTGCTAATAGGTGTTCTGGGGAAATTACTTATTTAAACTGACATTATCAAAAGTAATCTCGCGCTTAACTTAAGGCGATCGCCTCAATGCTGTGGATTTGTGGGTTTGCAGCCCTGAAGCGAAAATTGTTGCAACCCTGATGAAAACCGTCGCGGACTCTTTGAATCACGTTTAACGGTGTTTTTGCGGAATTCCTCGTCCCTGCTTTGATGGGCGGGGATGGATAGCAGGCAATCGGAACAAAGTGGAGATTGCCAAATGTGTGTTATAATTGATACAGTCGCTGACTCACTCGACTGTATGGAACATAAAGGCTAACTTCAAAGTAGCGGTACGACGCTTGCCGAAGAAACATCAGAGATCGAGAAAGGAATATCCTTAGCTGGTAGCCATTGCGTAAATCCAAGGGATGCTGTACGTAGAAAAATTAAACTGCCTTCGGGAGGAGGGCGGCTGCCAGGGTACAGCTTGTGCTGTACAAGAGTAAGTGCGGAATGTATCGCTAGTTGCACCATTTCAGCAAAACCTCTGGAGGGTAAGTAAGACCAAATCTAGATTTATCTGGACGAGGCATTAGCCTATGAAACTGGAAGCCTCGTTGATGCTTTTAGCATCGGCGGGGTACTTCACTCAAAGGAGTCACTAAAGGGCGAGGCTTGTATCCCATTATTTTTGGTCACAACCAATTGGTAGGCGCGAACCTCCTACCATTTAACAATAGGAAGCGGTATGATTGGGTGAATATTTGAGCAACGCGCTGCCTGACCACGCCCAATACCGCTTGCTGTAAACGCTAGTATCGTTGCAGTTGTTGGGTTGTTGCACGACAAAAGACAGGGGTAGTCATATTGCAACAGGCGTTGGCAGAATGTCTCTCTAAGAAACAGCTTTGCTGTAATTAAAACTTCTGCTCTACACTCTGCAATAGAAGCAAAGAAGCCCATGTTCCACTACCAATCAAAAAATATTCCTACAGTTGAGATAGCTCTGGAAAGCCGAACGGTAGAACAGCTGAAAAAACTCGCTGCCCTACTTCCAACAAGTTCAAAACCAACCCGAAAAGCTGAGCTGGTAGCGTTTGTCTTGAAGCATTTGCAAGGGAAATCCTTACGCGACCTGTGGCAGCAGCTCGATCCACTACAGCAGGCAGCGGTGGCAGAAGTGGTGCATTCTCAGTCAGATGACTTCCCCACAGCCCAATTTATCGCCAAGTACGGGCAGGAGCCTGACTGGGGTACGGGCGAACGCTACTACTACAATTTCCAGCCCTCGCTGTTGGGTCTGTTTTTCTATGACGGTTGGATGCCGCAAGACTTAAAGCGGCAACTAAAGCAATTCGTGCCAGAGCCAGCTGCCGCTACCCTCAACGGCAGTGAGGAGACACCGAAAACTCTCACCCGTGTTTGGCGCAGGTACAGCCCCAAGACCAACGAGTTTGAGCGAGTAACCGACGAAATTGCCGTCACCATTTCTGAAATGGAGCGCGCAGCGCCACACGACCTGCAAGCGGTACTGCGGCTGATCGATCTGGGAAAGGTGACAGTTAGTGACAAAACTTTGTTACCCAACTCAGCCACCCTCAAAGCGATCGCCCCGCTGCTGGAAGGGGGCGACTACTACGATAATTTTGTCCGCGCCCAGCCTAAGAAAAATTACGACTCTGAAGATTTTAATCAGCGCTCTTCTAGGGTGAAGTTTTTTACCCTAGCAGATATAGAACGCGATCCTGATGATGTGCCGGAAATTGGTGCGATCAAACCCTTTGCCTGGGTGATGCTAGTGCTTGCAGGTAAGCTAGCAGAACTGACCAGCAAACGCCTCAGCCTGACGAAAGCAGGTCAAAAAGCCCTGAATGACCCACCTGCAAAAACTATCCGCACTCTTTGGCAACGCTGGTTAAAAACGACATTGCTGGACGAACTGCGGCGGATTGAAAGCATCAAGGGACAGACGGGTAAGGGAAAGCGGGGACTAACGGCTGTGTCCGTTCGCAGAAGCGCGATTGCAGGCGCACTCAAGGACTGTCCGGTGGGACAATGGGTAGCAATAGAGGAGTTTTTGCGCTACACAATCGCGGCTGGTTATGATTTTGAGGTCAGCCGCCAGCCCCAGCACCTAAGCCTTGACAACTCCTATTATGGCGACTTGGAAGAGGGAGATTGGACGGTGCTGGAGGCTCGGTACATTCTCTGCCTACTGTTTGAGTATGTCGCCACTTTAGGGATGATTGATGTTGCCTATGTGCATCCGGCTGATTCAATTATTGGCAGCAGTGACCTTGAGGCGAACAGTTTTACTTTCTTGAGCCGCTATGATGGCTTGGCTTACTTCCGCCTCACACCCTTGGGAGCATACTGCTTGGGAATTGCCGAAAGCTATACTCCGATGCCAATGGCAGTCAAGCCCGTGTTGCGCGTGCTGCCAAACTTGGAGATTGCGGCGATCGCCTCTCTCTCTCCTGCCGATGAGCTACTACTTTCCACCTACGCTCAAAAAATTTCTGATTCGGTATGGAAGCTCGACCAAGCGCAATTGCTATCAGCGATTGAGAGTGGACGCAGCATAGCTGGGCTGCAAGAACTGTTGTCAGCACGTAGCAGTCATCCCCTCCCCAAAACTGTACTCCAGTTTTTGACAGATATTCGAGATCGTGCTGGTAGCTTGCAGGACTTGGGTTCAGCACGGTTGATTAAATGTGCCAGTCCCGCTCTCGCTGCTTTGATTGCCAATGACTCTCGCACCAAAAAATATTGCTTCTTAGCAGGCGACGATCCCACTAACACGACTGCTGGCAGTGCTAGCTACTTAGTTGTGCCTGCTCTGTCGGAAACTAAGTTCCGCAATGGATTACGTAAGCTTGGTTATAGCGTACCAGCAGGAAATTGAATTATGTCCTATGTACCCGAAAATGCCTTGATTGTACAGAGCGATCGCTCTATCCTGCTAGAAGTCCACGCTCCCTCTGCGGAGGCAGCAAGAGTTGCGATCGCCCCTTTCACTGAGCTAATCAAAAGCCCCGAACACATCCACACTTACCGGATTACGCCGCTCTCTATCTGGAATGCACGGGCAGCTGGAATGTCGATTGAAGCGATCGCTTCTGCATTGCGGCAGTACGCTAAGTATCCCGTTCCCGAAGCGATCGAGCAGGAAATTATTGCTCTAGGACAGAGATATGGCTTGACGGTAATTGAGCAGTCACTTGCCCTGCCAGGACTGGTGCTGCGGGTGGCAGACCGCCCCCTGGCAGAACTGTTGTCGCGCGACGAGCAAGTTGCGCCTCTTTTAGGCAAGCGGCTGTCAGACCTATCCTTTTGGGTAGATGCCAGCCTGCGGGGTTTGTTGAAGCAGGCGTTGGTGAGTGTCGGTTATCCTGCCGAAGACATTGCTGGATACGTGTCAGGGGATGCCCTACCGCTGCAACTTCTTGATGTAACGCGATCGGGCAGTCCATTTACGCTGCGGCGCTACCAGCACTCAGCGGCAGATGCATTCTACCAATCGGGACGCGCTCAAGGGGGAAGCGGTGTCATTGTGTTGCCTTGCGGTGCGGGGAAGACAATGGTAGGCATGGCAGTGATGGCAGCGGTGCAGGAGAATACCCTGATCCTGACGAGTAACCTGACCTCAGTGCGCCAGTGGCAGCGGGAACTGCTGGATAAGACAAGCTTGACAGAAGAGGCGATCGCCGAATACAGCGGCGAGACTAAATCTACTGCTCCAATCACTTTAGCAACTTACCAAATTCTCACCTACCGCTCTAGCCGCAATGGCGAGTTTCTCCACTTCGGACTATTCAATGCCCGCTCCTGGGGACTAATCGTCTATGACGAGGTGCATTTGCTTCCGGCTCCTGTTTTTCGCATCACTGCTGAACTGCAAGCCCGTCGCCGCCTGGGACTAACGGCAACACTGATTCGTGAAGATGGGCGCGAAGGCGACGTATTCGCCCTGATTGGTCCCAAGCGTTACGATGTGCCTTGGCGTGAACTGGAAGGGCAAGGATTTATCGCCGCTGCCGATTGTACCGAAATTCGCATTCCTCAAGACGAAGACCGTCAAATGGAATATGCCCTTGCGCCTCGTCGTCAGCAGTTTCGCGTCGCCGCAGAAAATCCCCGTAAGGTGGAAGTGGTTAAGGATTTGCTGGTAAAGGAAGCCGGACACCGCATTCTCATTATCGGCGAGTTCATTAGCCAATTAGAAACCTTGGCAAAGGTGACGGCTATGCCGCTGGTGACGGGTAAAACTTCTCAGGCAGAGCGAGAGCGGCTTTACCAGCAATTTCGCCTTGGAGAAATTAAGGGATTGGTGCTGTCGCGGGTAGGCAACTTTGCCCTCGACTTACCTGATGCCGATATCCTGATTCAAGTCTCTGGCAAATACGGCTCGCGCCAGGAGGAAGCCCAACGTCTCGGTCGCATCCTCCGCCCTAAATCGGATGGTGGTCGAGCGCATTTTTATACCCTAGTTTCCCTGCGTACCTGCGAAGAAGATTTCGCTCGTCATCGACAATTGTTTCTCACCGAACAGGGCTACAGTTATCAGATAGAGCTATTCGACTAACACTCCGCTATTGCCCCCCGCAGAATGTCCAGTTCTCTTGTGAAATATAGATTTCTCGACAAACGCCAGGAAGCACATCGCTTCGCGGCGATAAGTGCGCCGAGTGTTAGCCGATTTGCCGTGCTAAGCTAATGTTCACTCCCTTTGCATAAAAGATAGTTGTTTTAGAAGTCAGTTTTGCAGGAGCCAGGAGACAGAATGGGGTTCCTCCTCCTGACTCCTGACTCCTGACTCCCTCTCATTACAGATATGCACATTAGATGACGATTAGCTTACCACAGGTCGAGCAGCTGGTCGTCCGTGCTAACAGATTCCGTACCCAGTGCAGCAGCCCGATTGATTGCCTGTTTCATCCCTGATTGGTGTGAGTGTGAGATAGGCAAGCATCTTCAACTGTGTCACCCCCGATCCGTCGGATGGTAAAACTCAACCGCTTCAACACGGCTTCAAGCAGAACACCAGGAACCCAAGCAAGTCCTTTCAAATTATTTATCTTTAAGTGATAAAATGTTATTGACATACTCCCTGGGCTGAAGCCACAGGGATTCTAATTCTTGGTTCACAGAAGTCCACTTGCTATATCAAGTTGCCCATCAATAGTATTGGCAGTCTTCTCCCCAAGCTTTCGCTCAATAGAGCCAGATTCCTTTTGC
>DATNQH010000212.1:0-21503 GCA_036704105.1 Leptolyngbyaceae cyanobacterium
TTCGACCGTTTTTCACCACATCAGAAGACTGACAATTTGGGCAAGCAGGAAGAGCAACAGACATAGCGCCACATTCAATTATCTCCGGTTTTATTTTTTCATCCTTTCCTCTTTAGGGCTACCTAAAATCCAAAATCTAAAATGTCATTGACTCGTGCCGATCTTGAAGCTCAACTCTTGCAGAAAATGATCTTGCAAGCGGGGCTGGATCTAGAAGTTCTGAGTGAAACACAGTTACAAGCGTCGATTCTCGAAACTCTCAAACGACAAAAGCCAAACTCTGATATTTGGTTGTTTGCGTATGGTTCGCTGATCTGGAATCCTATTTTCCACTTTATCGAACACCGCGTCGGCACTGTTTACGGTTGGCATCGCCGCTTTTGCTTGTGGGCACCTCTTGGTCGCGGTACTCCTGATAATCCCGGTTTGGTACTCGGTCTAGATCGCGGTGGCAGCTGTCGCGGCATCGCCTACCGCATCGCCGCCACTAATGTGCTGTCTGAACTGCTGCTATTGTGGCGGCGCGAGATGGTTGTAAATTCCTACATCCCCCGTTGGGTGAAAGTTTTTGACGGTAAGCAAGAATTTGAGGCGATCGCTTTCATTGTCAACCGCCATCATTCTACCTACGCTGGCAATATTTCCCTTGAAACCACTGTTAATAGCATTGCTACAGCTGGCGGAAAGATCGGTTCTAGCGCTGACTATCTCATCCAAACAGTCGATGGCTTGATCAGTGCCGGAATTAAGGACAAGCAATTACTTCTTTTGCGCGACAAGGTAATGAATTATAAATTATGAATTATGAATTGTGAATTGTGAATTCAGCATTTAGCATTCAGCATTCAGCATTCATCCTTCAAAAAGTCCCTCAACTCCACCTGAACCTGTAATTACCTCTGCGATCGCATAAGCATCAATACCTTGGGATTGGAACCACTCAATTGCCTGCCCTACTGCATTTGGTGGCACAATCAATACAAAGCCAATGCCCATGTTAAAGGTGTTAAACATAGCTGTTTGGTTGACTGAACCAGCCGTAGCCAGCCACTGAAACAACGGTGGAATTGTCCAACTATTGCGATCAATTCGGATCGATTGTCCTGCACCCAGACAACGCGGCAAATTTTCAGGTATTCCCCCACCAGTAATGTGAGCCATAGCGTGAATTTCTAACCCTGCTTTACGAGCAGATAATACGGGTTTTACGTAAATTTGCGTAGGAGTCAGAAAAGCTTCCCCTAATGTTTCACCTTGCAACAATTCTGGGCGATCGCTCCAAGAGTAGCCGCCGTCTGCAACAATTTTCCGCACCAAACTAAAGCCGTTGCTGTGGACACCTTGACTAGATAGGGCGATCGCAACATCACCCACTTGCACTTTTGAACCATCTAGCAACTGGCTCTTTTCCACAATCCCAACGCAAAACCCTGCTAAGTCATATTCACCCTGCTGGTAAAAACCAGGCATTTCTGCTGTTTCTCCTCCCAGCAATGCACACCCAGCCTGCTGACACCCAAGGCTGATACCGCTTACTACCTGCTGCAATTGCTCTGGTTCTAACTTCCCAGTCGCCAAGTAATCGAGGAAAAACAAAGGTTCTGCTCCAGATGTCAGCACGTCGTTGACACACATCGCCACTAAATCGATTCCTACTGTGTCGTGGCGATTCACAAAGGAAGCAATTTTTAACTTTGTCCCTACTCCATCTGTCCCAGAAACCAAAACTGGCTCTTTATATCCAGTTGGAAGTTGAAAGTAGCCACTAAACCCCCCCAGCCCGCCAATTACTTCCGGGCGGTGAGTGCGGTGAACTAGATCGCGAATAGCATCGACGAACGCTCGACCAGCTTCAACGTCAACTCCTGCTTCTCGATAATCCACGATCCAATTTGCCTCCTTAGAATGCGATCGCTGTCGAATGTATTCTACTTTGCAAATTCCTCCAAGAATCACTAAAACAATTGCCAAGAATTGTTGCGATCGCGGCCTAATGCTTCAAAAAACGTTACTCGAAGCACTTGACAGCTAACAAGTGCGAATTGCTGTAACTACAGCTCTAGCAATATTAGCAATTAAATCGCAACTTGTATTTATGTAAAGTTTTATTAAAAAAATATTTTAGCTGATAGTTACTTAAAACCTCAAAAGCACTATCCTGAAAGAGTTTTATCTTCGATAATTATAAAAATTTTTGGTGAAAATTGCATATAACACTTGACAGCACTGATCCCCATTCCAAAAAATTCGTGGTAGTCTGTTGCAGTTGTGAAGCCAACATGAACGCGTAACGAGTACGAGTTCGTGGGGGGATTTTGTTGCTATTTGGCAATACCCTGCGCGATTCTCAAGCTCAAGTTGAGGAGTGCCATTTACAACGTCAGCATGAAGAAAAGACTTTTAAGTACCACTGCCGCTTTGCTAACCGCAGCTTTAGGCATACCGCTATGCCATGCCGAATCAACCAATGCGGTTAATCCTTTCAAGGAAAACAGTAAAAAGGTATCGACGGAAACCAAATCCACACCTGAAGCGGCGAATGTTGTGAAGGTAGGCGAGTATCAGTCAACAGCCGCAACGAAAACTGTAGATACGGTTATTGCCAGAATTCAGCCACACCAAAACAGCGATCGCCAGCTAGTAACGCTGTATGTTCATAACATTCCCGTTATGACATTTAGCAGTTCTGACAAAACTAAAACCAGCAGTACCAAAGTTGGGGCTACCCAAGATAAAATTGCTGCTACTGACGGTGTGAAAGTAGCATCTAACGGAAATCTTCCAGATATAAATTCAGTCAATACCCAGACTAGTGCTGGAACTGATGCTTCACAAGCCAGCAAAGATCCGGTTTGGCAAGCAACAGCGGTGGCGGCTAAACTTAACCAAATGAGTCTGGATAATGTAGACGGCAGTAAGATTACAGTCAGTTGGAAAGGAAGTAAAGACTCTGCCGCAAATAAAGCAGCAGAGCGCTACTCGATCAAAGTTAAAAACGTAGAACTGGTTGAGATCAATGCTAGTACCAGACTACCTGAGCAAACCAAAAATCTGGCAGAAGATGCACTGCAAGTTACCAACCGCTTGCGACGACTTCTAGACAATGCCCAACCCTTAAGCAAAGTTGCTGGGATGCCACAACCGAAGTTGCCAAAACCACCGCAAAATATTGCCTTGGGTCCAGTACGCTTCAGCCTGAGTGGTTTAGCGTCTTGGTACGGGCCGGGATTTCATGGTCGTCGCAGCGCTAACGGTGAAATTTATAACCAGAATGCTTTAACAGCAGCGCATAAATCTTTACCCTTTGGAACCCGCGTCCGAGTCACTAACAAACACTCTGGTCGTTCTGTAGTAGTGCGGATTAATGACCGGGGTCCTTATATAGGCGGTCGAGTGATTGACCTTTCGGCTGCTGCTGCTCGAACCATAGGCGTGATCCGAACTGGCACTGCACCAGTGATAGTGGAAGTGCTAGGAAGATAAAGATAAAAATGAAGGATGAAGGCTGAACGCCATCGCGTAGGCCCCGCGAACCGTTCAAGGCTGAAATTTAAATCTTCACACTGCGAGGAGCTTAGCAACGCTAACACACTTCATCCTTCACACTTCATACTTGTTCTTCCCCTGCTCTAAAATAAGGGGTGGGTTAAAGGAAGATTAGGGGGTGATTGGGTGCGCCTGTTTACGACAGTAGCAGCTTTACGCTGCTACTTAAGTCTATGCCGAATCAAGAATTCTCACTTAGGACAAGAAGAGTGGAACTCTACAATAGCTTCCTTGTCCCAGAAAACAGTAGGTTTAATTCCTACTATGGGAGCATTACATCAAGGTCATTTAAGCTTGATCCAACGGGCGCGGCAGGAAAATGACACGGTTATTGTTAGTATTTTTGTCAATCCACTGCAATTTGGACCAACAGAAGATTATCAACGCTATCCACGCGCTTTAGATCGAGATCGGCAATTTTGCGAACAGGCGGGCGTGGATGTAATTTTTGCTCCCACACCTGAAGAGATGGGAATGGGACAAGGGGACAAGGGGACAAGGGGACAAAGGGACAAGGGAGGCAATTACGAATTAACTCAGGTTGTACCTCCAAAAGAAATGACATCAGTTTTATGTGGGCGATCGCGTCTGGGGCATTTTCAAGGAGTGGCGACGATTGTAACTAAGTTATTGAATTTGGTACAGCCTGACCGAGCTTATTTCGGTCAGAAGGATGCTCAGCAGCTAGCAATTATCAAGCGACTAGTACAAGATTTAAATATTCCAGTAGAAATTGTTGGCTGTGCGACTGTGCGGGAAACGTCGGGTTTAGCTATGAGTTCCCGCAATCAATATTTGACAACTGAGGAAAAACAGCACTCAACATTGTTATATCGCGGTTTGCAACAGGCAAAACAAGCTTTTGAGGCGGGAGAGCGTTCGGACGTGGCGTTGATTGCAGCAGTAAAACAAGAATTGGCTGCTTCAAGCGTGGTGCAAATAGAGTATGTTGAATTGGTGCATCCAACAACTTTGATGCCCTTAGAACAAGTGGAGGAATCGGGAATGGTTGCGATCGCTGCGCGCTTAGGTGCGGCTCGCTTAATTGACAATATAATCCTGCATGATCGCCCACCGATTGTGGCGATTGATGGCCCAGCTGGTGCAGGAAAGTCTACAGTAGCTCGTCTGGTGGCGAAGCAACTGGGGCTACTATATCTTGATACAGGCGCAATGTACCGCGCGTTAACGTGGCTGGTGTTGCAGTTGGAAATTCCATTCGAGGATGAGTGCGCCATCGCAGAATTAGCAAGTAAGTGCCAAATTCAACTTGCTCCCAACGCCAATTTAGAACAGCCAGTGCGAGTTTGGATTAACGAGCAGGAAGTTACCCAAGAAATTCGCACTTTGGAAGTGACATCACGGGTGTCAGCGATCGCAGCTCAAAGCGCTGTCCGCCAAGCACTGGTGAAAAAACAGCAGCACTGGGGACAAAAAGGTGGTTTAGTTGCTGAAGGTCGTGATATTGGCACTAATGTTTTTCCTGATGCTGAGGTGAAAATTTTCTTAACAGCATCCGTGCCAGAACGCGCGAAGCGACGACAGCAAGACTTTCAAGCTCAAGGTCAAATGAACGTGAGTTTGGAGCAGCTAGAACAAGACATTGCTGCACGGGACTGGAAAGATAGTACTCGTGACATTGCTCCTTTGCAAAAAGCAGCAGATGCGATCGAGATTCAAACCGATGGTAAGACTGTTGCTCAAGTCACAGATGAAATTGTCAACTACTACCGTCAGGTGTTGTCTAAAACCCATTAGTTATTAGCGTTTAAGTGTGAGTTTATTGTTGTAGAGGCGCGAAATCTCGCGTCTCTACTTTGATAGTCAATAATATTGGCAAAATCCTCCTCAAGGCTTAGGAATTCCTCGTGGCGGTTTGATTATCGTGAACAGGTGTGACTGTAAACTTTTTTGCTAACTTTTGTAATATTACAGTTCTGATTCTTTACTTAAATTAAATATTGCGCGATCGCTTACTCGCCTGATACCAGATCGGTATTTATCCTATTTTCACGATATTAATTGCCGATTAGGCTCCATACAACTGAAATTTAGCTAATTTTAAGAATTTTTAGGGAAAATAAAGCATTAACTTTTGTTTTTTAGCTGATTTTCTCCGCCAAACTCGTTAGTATTAGCCGTAGAGTGCTGGAACTGCGACAAGCAAGCTATTTTTGTTAAAAAGCGCCTAAATGAGGATTTCATATGGCATTTGAACTGTCTCCATTACCGTATAACTACGACGCCTTAGAGCCATACATCGATACTCAAACGATGCAGTTGCATCATGATATGCACCATCAGGCTTATGTGAACAACCTCAACACAGCAGTAGGGAAACATACTGAATTGGAAAGCAAAAGCCTGGAAGATTTGGTGCGCGAAATCAATAGCATCCCAGAAGATGTTCGCACAGCCGTGCGTAACAATGGCGGCGGTCATGTGAACCACACTATGTTCTGGCAGATCATGGGCCCAAATGCTGGCGGTGAACCAAGTGGCGCAATTGCGCAGGTAATTAGTGACAACTTTGGTGACTTTGAATCATTCAAGCAACAATTCAATGATGCTGGAACGAAGCAATTTGGTAGTGGCTGGGTTTGGCTAGTTCGTACTAGCGGCGGTAAGTATGAGATTACAAGTACGCCCAACCAAGATAACCCCATGACTGGGGGTCATTTCCCGATTATGGGAAATGACGTTTGGGAACACGCCTACTATCTGAAATATCAGAATAAACGTGCTGAGTATCTCAAGCAGTGGTGGAATGTCGTCAAATGGGACGAAATTAACAAGCGGCTAGAGACGGCACAATAAGTAGCGAGAAAAGTATGTATGGGGTTGCCCTTGCCATAGACGCGCAGATGTGCTAAGGGGTGTGAAGTGCAAAATTTCTGCCTTTAATTTTTCCCTACTCTTACTATATTGCTAGTTGCAAATCGCTAATTGCTTTCATAGTATTAAAACCAGTCACTCCAAATTGGCGTGACTGGTTTTTTGAATATATTGCGATCGCCATCGGCGTGAATCGAGTTTGTCAAACTAAAATCAAACTATGGATAGTAAAGAACTGGCGCAATACATCGAAGCAACAGACAGTATTTCTAAATCTTGGCTGTTGATTCAATTGCGCCTGCAAAAACTCAAAGAGCGTAACACCATTTCCCCAGAAGAATATGCTCAAGAGTTAGCAGACATTCACGAAGATTTAATGAATTTAGGTGAATGGTGGCGGGGAATTGAACAAGAGGCATTTGGCGATTAAATAGTTTGTGTGTAACAACGCGATCGCGGATCGGAAATCTTTGCTCCTCACCTAATCATCATGCCTAAAACTAAAAAAACTACGGCGGAAATTAATCTCAGAGATCCACAATACTACTTCAACCGCGAGTTGAGTTGGTTGGAATTTAATAATCGAGTATTGCATGAAGCCTCCGATCCGCGATCGCCTTTGTTAGAACGGCTGAAATTTTTGGCAATCTTCAGCTCTAACCTGGATGAATTCTTCATGGTGCGCGTTGCGGCTTTGCAGGAACAGGTAGCAGCTAAGGTCAGCAAATTAAGCGCAGATGGTCGCACTGCCTCCGAACAACTAGAAGCAATTAGCCAACGCTTGCATCCGATGGTAGCACAACAGCATCGGCATTTTGAGCAAGTAATCAGACCAGCCTTGGCACAAGAAGGCATCCACATTCTTGACTACATCGATCTAAGCCAGGAACAGCGAACTTTCCTGCAATGTTACTTTGAAGAGCAAATCTTTCCTGTACTCACGCCTTTGGCAGTCGATCCGAGTCATCCTTTTCCTTTTATCTCCAATCGCAGTTTGAATTTGGCAGTAGTGGTGAAAAATCCTGCCACAGACGAAGAATTATTTGCCCGCGTCAAAGTCCCTAGCGTTCTACCACGATTTTTACCTTTACCTGAAGAACTGCGAGTCCAGCATCAAGGAAAACCCGCTCACTGGACGGGTGTACCTTTGGAACAGGCTATTGCTCATAATTTGGAGTCGCTGTTTCCGGGGATGAATATTCAGGAATGTCACTGTTTTCGGATTACCCGCGATGCCGATTTGGAAGTGGAAGAGGATGAAGCAGATGACTTACTGCAAGCGATTGAGCAAGAACTACGTAAACAACGCATGGGCGGATCGGTCGTCAGGCTGGAAATTCAATCCCAAATGCCTGAATCTATCCGCAGCAGGCTAATACGGGAAATGGATTTAGAAGAAAAAGGAGTTTACGAAATTGATGGGCTGCTGGGATTGGGAGATTTGATGTCATTTATGGCATTAGATCTACCCGAACTCAAAGATTCACCTTGGAAGTCTGTAGTACCGCCTCGCCTCCAACGCCTTAGCACTGCTATTAGCGACCCAGACGCAACGGAATCGGAAGAAGGAAAAGATTTTTTCTCCGTCATTCAAGAGCGAGATTTACTTGTACATCATCCTTATTATTCTTTTTCTGGCACTGTACTGCGTTTCATTACCAGTGCTGCCCATGACCCAGATGTGTTAGCAGTCAAGATGACACTCTACCGCACTTCTGGTGACTCGCCAATTTTGAATGCACTGATTACCGCAGCTGAAAATGGCAAACAGGTAGCAGTGTTGATGGAATTGAAAGCTAGGTTTGATGAAGAGAACAACATTTATTGGGCGCGGCGGCTAGAAAGAGCAGGAGTCCACGTTGTCTATGGCTTGGCGGGACTCAAGACCCATTCCAAAATTGTTATGGTTGTACGGCGCGAAGCTGACCGGATTCGCCGCTACGTGCATATTGGCACTGGCAACTATAACCCGAAGACGGCAAGAATATATACAGATTTGGGCTTATTTAGCTGTCGTGAAGAATTGGGTGCCGATTTGACAGATTTGTTCAATTACTTGACAGGATATTCGCGCCAACAATCTTATCGTAAATTACTGGTAGCACCTGTAAATTTACGCGATCGCATGATAGCTCTGATTCGTCGGGAAACCGAACATTGCCAAAACGGCGGTTCTGGTCGGATCGTCGCCAAAATGAATGCTCTAGTCGATCCGCAAATCATTGCTACGCTCTATGAAGCCTCGCGCGCGGGAGTACAAATTGACTTAATCGTGCGGGGAATGTGTTGTCTGCGTCCTGGTTTGAAAGAAGTGAGTGAAAATATTCGCATTATTAGTATTGTGGGAC
This sequence comes from Leptolyngbyaceae cyanobacterium, assembly GCA_036704105.1. Taxonomy (GTDB): domain Bacteria; phylum Cyanobacteriota; class Cyanobacteriia; order Cyanobacteriales; family Chroococcidiopsidaceae; genus Chroococcidiopsis. The sequence continues at coordinate 8,730 of DATNQH010000212.1, forward strand.
GCTTTTTAGAACACTCGCGCATCTTTTATTTTCATAACCAGGGTGAAGAAGAAATTTACATTGGCAGTGCTGATTGGATGTCTCGCAACCTCGATCGTCGAGTGGAAGCGATTACACTGGTCGAAGACTCTGATATAGTTAAAGATTTGGCAGAAATTCTCGGTGTGATGCTAGCAGATAACCGCCAAGCTTGGGACTTGCAGCCTGATGGACGTTATATCCAGCGTCGTCCTGCTGCCAACTGTCCTCAATCGAGTTCCCAAAAAATCCTCATGGAAATGGCGATCGCTTCTGCTAGCACAACTTGATTAATTCCTAGCTGATTCAATGGCGAGGAAACCTTGCGCTCTTAGCAACATCTGTAATTCGTAATACCCAGCGAAAAGGCTGCTCTAAGCTAATCGTCATGAAAGCGTGCATATCTAAGCAACCTTTGCGGATGGAATAATTCGGGGCAAACGTTGCGCGTAAAGGAGCGGGAGTCAGCAATAGCACTCGTCAGGAGACAGAATGCGGTTTGGAATCCTGGCTCCTGACGAGTGACTTCTTTAACGACTATCTTTTATGCAAAGGGAGTGAAGATTAGCTTACGAGAAGGCTTGGCCTACGTATTTCGTAATTATCTACCTTCAAGCCTCTAACCTCTTACCCAATTCAAAATCCGCTCATCTAAAATCCAAAATGGTATGGGGATTCAGCCAGAGGGTAGAGGTGATTGCACCTCATACGTTCATAAACTATATAGGTTAAATAATCAGTAATTTTAGTTCCTTTAGTTATTCTGGATGTTAATGTTGTCTTGTCAGCCTTCTACTCTAAGAGTTCTGGTTGTTGACGACCACGAACTTACTCGTTTCACCCTCAAACTAGCACTTTCTTGCCAAAAGAATATAAAACTAGTTGGATTAGCAAGTAATGGTCAAGAAGCGATAGAAATGGTGAAACGCTACCAGCCTAATGTCATTATTCTCGATCTCCAAATGCCCGTTATGGATGGTTGGAGTGCTTCGTCTCGAATTAAGGATATTAATCCAAATATTCAAATTATTGCTTACTCATCTTTGGAAGATCCAAAGCTGCCGGAATTAGATAATAATAGTAACTTAGATGCTTTTTGCAAAAAAGAGACAGCTACTTCTGATTTGATTCAAACGATCAAAGAACTAGGTCAGCGCATCTGCAATACTTAAATCTAAGTAATACTCGTGCAGCTTGATTTTTTATTGAGGAATCAGGTGCTTAAGGAGCGATTGTGCAGCAGTAATATATTTAGCTCTAAAAACGGTATAAATTTTTACCGTTAGTCACTCTAAAGTTAATAAGTAACAGCAAATTGCGAACAGGGAATTAGCTCTTAATTAGCAGCCTACAAATAATATTGTAGGCTGCTAACCTAATTTTCATTATTAATAATTAATTAGTCCCTGACTCTGGGAAAGTGCGTTTAAACTCATCCATCAGATCGTCCATTTCTTCCAAAGCTTGATTAACGTCGATTCTCAACGTACCCAAATTGGGTTGTTCTAATAAGCGTAAGAGGGAATCTCTTTTAGCTTCAATTAAGGCAATTCGTTCTCGCAATGTTTGTGCGTCCATTATTTAATTCCTTTGCTGACTCTGCCCTTATTTTAGAGCAGAGCGAATCGGTTGTCGGAAGTGACAAGATTTACTCATCACCGAAATAATCTGATCCGCGCCCCTTTTCCCGCTCTTTTCGGGGATGAAATTTGCCCCGCTTACGAGCGCACCATTAGTCATTAGTGACAAATGACAAAGGACAAATGACGCTCCTACATGAAATCCCCGTCTTTTAAGCGGGAAATGAGTAAATCATCGCTAGCCACCGCTCGTTAATCACTCGTGAAGCCACTCGCTTTGGTCTTTCCAATTAGGGAGAAAAAGCAGATGATAAAGCAGAAGTAATTGCAATTTATACCAGCTAATGATCTTTTTACGTCAAATTTCTTTGGGAAAACTGGGCTTAGTTGTTGGTGGTATTTTAACGGTGGTAGGGTTCATTGCCTATTTTGCCAATAATCCCACCGTAAATTTGATCGGGTTTTTTTACGGCATTCCCCTTTTGCTAGGAGGGCTGGCGCTGAATATAGCCGAACTCAAGCCAGTGCCATTCAGCCAGCCTACCACACCAGAAGTGCTTGCCCTGCGACAGCAACAAGCAACTGCGACTCAAAATCAAATTCGCGGAGATATCACACGCTATCGCTACGGTCAAGAGGCGCATCTTGATACCTCTCTATCTCACCTCGGTCTGAGTCCAACAGACGAGGAAAGACCATTAATTAAAGGTTTAAGGGAAACTTCTATTGATGGTGCTTATGCCTTAATTCTGGAATTTGATTCACCTATGATTCCTCTTGAAGTCTGGCAAAAGAAACAGGAAAAGATGGAAAGCTTTTTTGCCCCTGGAGTTAAGGTACAAGTGACTCAGCCAGCTGAGGATGAAATTGAACTAGCACTGATTGCCACCCCCAAGGCAGAAAATAGCTAGTTGTCATTTGTCTTTTGTTATTTGTTGTTATTTGCCATTTGTCTATAACTCTTATATCAAGTCCGGTTAATTACCCATAATTCCCCCCTTACCTCTCCCCTAACCCCTCTCCTATTAGAGAGGGGTTAGGGGAGAAGTGGTTTTCGATTACGGTGAGAGCCTACTCGCGCAAGAAATCAATCTATATCCGCCCTCGCCTGCGACAGAGACTCAAAAAGCAGATTCTAAACAGCGATCGCTATGGCAAAAGAGGACAATGGAATGCTCGTCGCTCTCAATTACTTGCAAAAGAGTATCGAGCAGCTGGCGGCGGCTACCGAAATCAAGGTAGAACGACTGAGCAGCGATCGCTGATCCAGTGGACGAACGGGGATTGTCAACAAGCTTACGCCGCGACTATAAGAGTCAAGCGACAAGGGATGAAAGATGGGCAACAATTCATACCCAACGCACCCAAAGCTAAACAGGCGGCAAAAAAATATCTAGATTAGCGGTATACTTTACAGTCTGGATTATAAGCAGGATTTAATTGGCAAGACAGTTTTTTATTTTCTCTAATCGTCTCCAAGCCTTGTTGTGCGGCAGAAATCAAATGCCAGCTTCAGTTCGATATGCTTGTAGAGCGAACAGGCAAAGCAAAGGATAAAAAATCCGACTACTACTTTTTTAACTTTTTGTTGGTTTTGGGGTTGAGCAGGGCAATCGCTTTTGTGTTTGAATCGAGCTTGCCCACCCTCAAGGCGATCGCGATCGGTAAAATTACCAGCTCAGGCAATGTTTACCTCTCCCCTGCCCAGTAGCTCCAAGAATTCCGATATACTACTACACCCAGAAGCTGCGGCTATTTGTGATATGCCCTCCCAACTTTTTGGTGTGACGCTGACAGTGTGAACCTTCTTTTTTTCATCGAACTTGATTCGACCAGATTGCAGATTAGCCAAACTATTCGGATGAGTACCTCTTGCCATATCTTTCAAGTATATTTATCTCTTGATAAATTCGTGGCTTATATATAATATGAATCTAGGTAATTAGAAGGCGATCGCTTAGCTTTCACAGGGCAGACACGATCGCCTCTGAACAGCCTTCAGAAAAAAGGATTCATTCTATGTATATTAACGAATCACCCCAAAAGATCGCAACAAAAGACCTGTACCTGGAGCAGCAAATTCAAAAAATTGCTCCTGATCCAATTCGAGTTCGGACTCCGCAACGCCGAGCCGACTATAGCAACAAGACGAGACTCAAAAGAAAAGATTTGAGAGAAGTGGCTTTTAAGACTTGCGGATGGGGAACGACGGCTAATATCAAAAAGTATTTATCGCTGCTAGGGATTCGCTTAGATCTGCGGCTCACCTCAGCTTGGGATGCTCTGATATACGAGTTAAAACACTACATCGATGCAGCCGCGTCAATAGTGAATGCACTCAACAAGCCGAAAATTCTAACAAGTGGGGAGATGTTGGATGGGGCGATCGCAGAAGGCGCGATCTCCGGCTGGAAAGAAGACGACGAGGGCGACCTTTTTTGGATAACGCTTTCGCCTGATTCACGCCCCGATCTAGTCACGAGTAGCGGACTTGCGGGGCATCTGCGAAAGCTTTCGCTTGCTCTTCAATAAAGCTGAACCAGCAGCAGCAATCAATCCCAACCCAGCCAATTCCTCTAGTGGTAGAAGAATAGCCAATACAATACCTGTAACTAGCCAGGGGTTAATAGGAGCGAGTTTACGATTCTCTATTTGGCGATCAGGGTCATCTTGCATCTGCTTGCCCAATGACTCTTGAGCAATAACCAATGACTAAAATAATTATTTTTCTAAGCGAACAACATACCACTGTAAGTATTGTCCGGGGCTAAGGTCAAATTCACAGCTAGTGTCCATTAGATACTGAGCTTGTGCATCAACTGAGGTAAACTTTTTCAAGTCTTGGGGTAAATTCTCCTGTCTTTCCATCAGCAGGTTTTTGAGCTTGTCTAGTAATTCTGCGGGCGTAAGAAATTGCTCCGATTGATTTGGTTCGAGGACGACAAAGGCATCCTGCTGATACATTAGCGAGTCTGACATATGGTAATGTTTGTAACTTTAGATAGGCACGGGTTTTCACGCTCAGCTGCTAGTTTAGTGGAAAAATTAATTTACCTGGTGGCGCGACCTCAAACCGCTGTATTTGAGCTAGCAATTCTATTGTGCCAAATATGGTAAAAAAATTAGCTTATACTGCCCTAGCTGCCCATTAGTCTTTGGGAGTATTTGTAAATCACTAAACTGCTATGACCCAAAATACAGCCTGCTTGATTTTTAATCCCGTCGCAGGTCAAAGCGATCCAGAGCAAGACCTGGCAAAGATCCGATCGCTATTGGAACCCGAATTCGATCTAGATATTCGCTTTACTAGTGAAGAAAAGGATGCGGATGAGATCGCATCTGAAGCGATCGCTCAAGGGGCAAAGGCGATCATTGCTTCTGGTGGTGATGGCACTTTATCTGCTGCTGCTAATGCCTTAGTTAAAACAAATATCCCTTTGGGAATAATTTCTCGCGGTACGGCTAATGCTTTTGCTGCGGCTTTAGAACTGCCAGACACGATTGAAGCTGCTTGCGAGACAATTTTGGGGGGTGCCACACGGCAAGTTGATGCGGCTACGTGCAATGGTTTGCCGATGGTATTGCTAGCTGGAATTGGGTTTGAGGCAGAAACTGTAGAACGAGCAGATCGGCGGGCAAAAAAGCGCTTTGGGATGCTAGCTTACGTAATGGCTGGGCTGCAACAGTTGCGAGAATTGGAAAGTTTTACGGCTGAAATTGAAACCGCAGATAAAGTGATTAGTCTAACTGCGTCTGCTGTGACAGTGGCAAATGCAGCACCGCCAAGTTCAATTTTGGCTCAAGGTCCAGCTGGAGTAGTGTTTGATGATGGGTTGCTCGATGTAACTATAGTAGCCCCAGCAAGTCGAGCCGGGGCGATCGCTGCTTCTTACCACTTACTACAAACAGCTTTGAATGAGAATTCAGCTGCCGATCGAGATGATATTGGCTATCTTCGCGCTCAACGGGTGATTATCCGCACCAACCCCGCACAAAAAGTGGTTGTGGATGGGGAAATTATTGGAGAAACGCCTATTGATGTAGAGTGCGTACCTGGAGGATTAACTATCTTTGTACCACGAGAAGCAGCTCCACCTGCTGCGATCGAACGTTTAGAAGGATTGCCAAATTTAAGCGTTAAAGAGAAGCCAGTGGAAGGGTTTAGGGAATAGGTTTGAGTTTGTAGTCGCAAGCAAAAGTATGGCGTTGTACAACGAAAAGATGATTTAGCTCGGCAGAGGAATTATCTCGTTGCTGGCATAATCATTCCTTTGTTTAGCAACGCCAACACTTTAGATGCTGTAACTATTAGCTTGAACCCTAGGAATTGGTCAGCTACCTATGATTCTGGTAATTTATACTGTCCCACAATTTGTTTAGCAAACTCTGGTACATGAGCTTCTAACTTTTCTGGATGATGCCGCTTCACATACAGATAATTGCGGGTAAAGTGGGAGTCAATCGAGAACCGAGCATACTCTAAACCTTTGGGTCCAATTTTTTCAATCACGACACCCATCAATTTTGCTGCCCACATGGGGAGAGTAACGCCTTTATCGTAGGCGGGGATGCTTTGTTGCACCGCTTGGGAGCGATCGCCTTTTGACATCACTGGCTGTGTCTCCAGTTGCTCTTGCACCAAGTCGAGCATTTCCTTCCCGGTTTGATTCCTGACAACAATCCATTGCCAACCAAAGGGAGCGCCCATATAACCTACTACCAAGTCGGCTAAAGAGTTGACATAATCAAAGCAACTCATACATGATGGCGCAAATACATCTTTGAGCTGGTTTGTCTTCAGTCCGAAGAAAGGCACAGTTTCTTCTGAACCATCTTCGTGTTTGAAGTGAACTCGAAAGTCTTGCATGAATTCATAATGCACTACTGTTTCTGGCGAACGGCTAGTCGTCTCCAGAAATTTTTGCAGCCCAGCACGATTCACATTATCTACACAAGGAGTTCCTAAAACATAAAGCTTTTCCAACCCCAGTTGTTTTTCCACCGCTCGTAATGCCTGGATTTGGCAACCTACACCAATTACCAACAGCCGTTTCATCCCAGACTGTTCGATTTGCTCTAGAATGGAAAGATTAGGCGACAATGTTGGCTTATTCACCCGTGCTGCTAAAATCTCTTCTGGAGTACGGGCAATAACTGGCATCGGTTGAAAGCGGTCTTCTTTGGTATTCTGAACGCAGACTACACCTTCGACAATGCCGCGATTAAGCATTTCAATCGCGATCGTACTGACAATTCCCGTCCACTGCGCCCCTGGAATTGGCTCACTTTTTCGTGCTGCCATCATATCCTGGTGAACGCCAAAGTATAATTCCTCTGGATTATCTAGGTTACGGCTGCGATCGTGCGTCTGCGCTTCCAACTCGGATATCTGCTGATTCAAGAAGGCACAAGCTTCTTTAACGTAGTGGATGTAATAGGTATCGCATAGCCCACACTCGCTGCAAAGTTCCTTAGCAGGGCGACGGCTGTTTGGTTTGAGGGCTTTAGCTTTTTTATGCTTGGTAGAATCAATTGCAGTCATTGAAATCTGTATTATTATGCCAAAATAGCTTGTCTTTACAATAGCTTATTTCTTTCCGCAATAATTCTGAGACTCTTAACTATTAAGCTAATCCACGTCTGGCATTAGATATTTTTCGTAATATTAGCCATTAGTTCTTTGCAATTATATTCGCATATTTTTACTGCTTATATCTTAAGAAACAACATTTAACTTTTTTTAACTATTAAGTTCAGATTTAAATTTACTAGCAATTGCATATTTATAGATTTAAAAATTGTAAAATATTCATGCTAAAAACTGACAATTTTTTCTTTAAGTTTAATATAAATATTTTAAATATTTTGATAGCGATCGCAATTGCACTATTACTGAGATTACTTTTTTTAGCAACATATCCCAACGGTTTTTTTTGTTGATGCTGCTAATGGCTATGAAACATATGCTCTTTTAAAAACTCAACATGATTCCTACGGGGTATTTATGCCTTTGTTTCTTCAAGCAATGGACGATTACCGTACTGCCTTATATACGTATATTACAATTCCTTTTTGATGTCATGCAGGTTGCAGTTTGGCGACAGTAATATAAATGACTTTGCTTAGATTTGAAAAACAGCTTATGCAAAGATTAATTCCTGGTGATCGCATTGTCGAAACTAAGTTTGGCAATCAGCTTAATATTCTCTTACTTTACAATAATTTTAATTTTTTCAGCAATGTTACATATTAACAAAGTAATAAATAATACTAGATTTAGCCTAGTAAACAACGAGGGGAAAAAAAGTAATGACCCAAAATCCCAAGGAAAATGATTTTGTTGAAGCGGCGGGGTTTGCAGCTGGCGGAGCAGCAGCAGGTGCAGGAGTTGCTGCAACAGTTGGAGGTATGGGTTTAGCAGTAGGAGGAACAGCTGTTGCTATTGGCGCGGCTCCAGTTGTAGCTGCTGGCGCAGTAGTTGGACTTGCTGCTTACGGTTTGAAGAAACTTTTTGAATAAATTTATAGTATTCCAAATATTTACGAGGAAATGAAATGTTATCTCATGTGAAGTCTGTAGCTGGAAATCTGAGTAAAAATGAAGATGCAAAAGCAGTAGGAGTAATCGCAGCAGCTTCATCTGCTGCTGCTGGTATGGGATCAATTACAGTAGCAACAGTTACTTCAGCAGCACCTGGGATTCTCGGTGCTGTAGGATTGACAACAACTACGGTTGTTGCACTACCAGCAGCAGGGGTTGTAGCCGTAGCTGGACTTACAGCTTTGGGCGTGAAAAAGGTCTTTTTCGACTAAGCTGTACATGACAACAAAGCCTCCTAACCCACTACAAAAACTGGTGCGAGGCGTGATTCGGGATTTAATTAATCAGGCTAACAGTCAAAAAGCTGATCGACCTAAGAAGCCAAAAACTAAAAAACCTGCTGCTACAAAATCCCAGCCTAAACCCAAGCAGGATAAGAGTAAGCGATCGCGTCACATTCCAGCAGCAATTCGTGTTTCAGTTTTGCACCGAGATAGATACAAATGTGTTTTCTGTGGACGTAATTCTAAACAAGTCCAGCTAGAAGTTGACCACATTGAACCATTTTCTAAAGGTGGAAGTAACGCTCCAAACAATCTGCAAACTCTTTGTATCGATTGCAACCGAGGTAAAGGAGCGCACCGCTTAAATTAAATTATAAAATGATCGCTCATATAATTCATAGCCCTCAAGTATGTAGACTAGAGGGCTTTTGCTATTCCAAAAGTGCTGTATCTAAGTGGGAAAAGGAGAGAGGTGCGATCGCATTTTCTTCCTCCTCTGCGTTCTCTGCGTCCTTTGTGGTTTAAATCACTGCTTACGCAGACCTTTTAGGGGAACGCACAATCTCTACAGTCTTGCGACGCAGCCATCTAGCAGTTGAGATCAGCGAGGGAACCTCTACACTCCCTTCAGCCAGAGGTACAGTACTATTAATCAGCCGCTGCTTGTAACTCTCGTCTCCTTTACCCAAGTCGATTGTTTGAATCCCCAATGACTCAGCAGCTTCAATCATTTTCAACAACAAAATCAGACCTGGTGAGTATTTTTGGAACTCTGGATTATATGTGGGAAACCAATAGTGCCAGACAGACACAGAACGCATACCGAAATGTAGCGCAGCTACCTCATCACCAACATAAAGGACGGAGAGCATACCAGCGAAAGTATCGCTTTGAGTCGCGTGTAACCGTTCTATCAGCTTGACAATCCACTCAATCTCGAAGCGATCGAACGTTCCCAATTGAGAGTAATGCTGGGACTTCCAACGCATTAACAGCCGCAGTAAAGAAGTGTCTGCAACGTGCGTCTCAAAACGCAACGCTCCTACTTCGCGCTCGAACTTGCGCAGTTTGCGTTCGGTTTGTTGAATCCAGTTGGAGTTCGCCTTTTGTTCGCTCTCGTAGGCTTTTTGACCGCCAGATAAGTCGATAATCAGCGATTCAGTTTTTAGTTTGTGGAACCGCTGGAAAGGTAACTGTGAAGCGATGAGATTATCGAAATTCCAAATTTTCAGACCACAGCCACGAAGTAGTTCTGCTGCGTCCCAATTAAACCCCGGTTTAACAATCAAACCTTGGTAGTCGCATAGAGTGTAACCTACTGGTTGTCCTATGGGTAATTTACCCCGTTGGAAGGGAAAAAATCCGACGATCTCGCCCGCTTCTTTCAGTATCCCGACCCAGGCATCTTCTCTTACCTCAGCAACAGCAGATGTGAACTCAGGACAGAAATATGGGTTTGCTAGTGCTGCGTTAGACTGCTGGAAATGCGACCACAGCAGTAAGTGTTCGGGCGTTAAAGACTTACCAGAAACAATAGTGGTTTTCATTAATTTGAAGAATTAGTGTTTTGCAGCAGGCGAAATTCAAGGCTTGGCAGAGAAACCTTGTAAAACAAACTAATTTTACGAAGTATTAATAAATACTTCTAGCGAGAATTAGCTATTATTTTGTCAGAGCATGATATTCAAATATTCTGACATGACTAAGTTTCAGATTTATAAATATCAAATGAAGTTGTTAAAAAGAATACATGAAATAATGCTATTTCTACCCAAGCGATCGCGTTAAGTTAGGTTACAGAGGTGGCATTAACTGACCGAGCAAGATAGGTCATAATCAGCCCAAGAGAGAAACCTACACTCTGAGGCGAGAATTATTCATGCATTGCCTTGAGTATGGTGGAGATAATCGGTACATTATTGGCTCACGTCTTAATCTTTTGGCATGGAACCCCGCCAACTAGCTTTAATCGCTCTGCGGTCAGTGCATCGAGGAGCTTATGCTGATGCAGCATTAGACCGCGTACTACGACAAACTGATTTGAACTCTGCCGATCGCCGTTTGGTGACAGAATTAGTTTATGGCAGTGTCAGGAGAATGCGATCGCTTGATGCCGCGATCGACCAATTAGCAACAAAGAAAGCAGATCGACAGCCCCCCGATTTGCGAGCAATTCTCCACCTAGGGTTGTATCAGCTGCGTTATCTCACCCAAATTCCCGCCGCTGCTGCTGTTAATTCCACCGTCGATTTAGCTAAAAAAAACGGCTTTTCTGGACTGACAGGATTTGTAAATGGTTTATTGCGGCAATATATTCGTCTTCAAAATGATGAATTAAAACATGATTCCATTGAGCATTCAGCATTGAGCATTAATCATGCCAAAGATCCTTTACAATTACCTGAAAATCCAGTTGAGCGTTTAGGTATTTTACATAGTTACCCCAACTGGATTGTAGAGGTGTGGCTAAAACAGTTTGGTTTAGCACAGACAGAACAACTGTGCCAATGGTTCAACCAGCCGCCAGCGATTGACTTACGGGTAAATCCCCTACGTACTTTAATTGATACAGTAGAAGCAGCAATGCGCGAACAAGGTGTAGCTGTAAGTCGCCTATCAAATTTACCTCAAGCTCTGAGATTGACTGGAAGCATAGGAGCAATTCAAAATTTACCTGGTTTTAGTCAAGGCTGGTGGACAGTGCAAGATAGTAGCGCTCAACTAGTAAGTCATTTACTCGACCCCCAACCAGGAGAGGTAATAATTGATGCTTGTGCGGCTCCGGGTGGCAAAACAACGCATATTGCCGAATTAATGGAAGATAAAGGAACAGTATGGGCTAGCGATCGCGCTGCTAACCGACTGCGAAAACTCAAGGAAAATGCCGCTCGTCTAAAATTGCGATCAATCCAAATCTGTGTTGGAGATAGCCGCTCTTTGTCACAGTTTGAAAACACAGGCGATCGCGTCTTGCTCGATGCTCCCTGTTCTGGGTTGGGAACTCTGCACCGCCATGCTGATGCTCGCTGGCGACAGACACCCCAAACTGTTAACGAACTTTCTCTGCTTCAGAGAGAACTGTTAGAGCAAACATCTACATGGGTGAAGCCTGGGGGAGTGCTGGTTTATTCTACTTGTACGCTCCATCCCCTGGAAAATGAACAGGTGGTGCAAGCATTTCTAGCTGACCATCCCCAATGGCAAATTTCACCTCCCACCCCTAATTCAACCGTAGCAACATTTGCCACATCAGCAGGCTGGATCGAAGTATTGCCATATCGGCATCAGATGGATGGCTTCTTTATGGTGCGATTGAGCAGAGATAATTGAGCTTTTGGCACTCCTTCAGCTAAAATCCACAAAGAATTTTAGCTGTTGTCTGACTTGCTGGTATAGACTCAACAGCTACAACCGTTTGCTTAAAAATATGTAACTTTTAAAAGGAGATATTTCAGGAGATAGAAATGGCGAACAATGCAAATGTCAAAAACTTAGTCAAAATTCTGATTGGGGCTGCTTGGTTAGATGGCGAAGTTCAACCAGAAGAAAGGCAATATCTTTATCAAGTAGCGCAAGAAAAAAATTTAGCTGACGATCCAGATATCCGACCTTTATTATCTGAACTCAGGACAGTGCAGCCAACCGAGTGCTACGAGTGGGTGAAAGAATACTTAGGCGATCGCCCCAGTGCGGAAAATTGTTATAACCTAATTGAAGCCATTAGTGGCTTAATTTATAGTGATGGCGAAGTAGCGACTGAAGAAGCAAAATTTTTGTCTAAATTACAGTCTTTAAACTCAGGCAGCGGTTTTGCTCAATCCGGATATGCTGGGGTACTTAAAGAAATCCAGAAGCTCTACCGCAAATGGGTAGAGTCTCGGAACTAGGTGAAGCGCTTTCTACTAGCACTAATCTAGTATTATTCTCTCCTGAATTTACATAATAAATTAAGACCTTGGCTCACCAATACCTGGAGTTTCTTCTTTTTTAACTTCAGGTACAATATCAGGACGGTCTTTCTCTTCCCAACCAACAGGACGCTTGGAATTGTACCAGGCAATTGAGCCAATTGTCGTTGCAGCGATAAAACCAACAATATACACCAAAGTAGCAGATATGGGGAAATGAGGTTGGTTTACGGCTGCATCTGCTGCTGTTTGCATCAATATATTCATTGCTATACCCTCTTAATAGGTAATGCTACTGTTAAGACCATATAAGAAGAGAGTAGCATTTTCATCCACCACAAGTTTGATCCCAGTTTATTAAAGGGACAAGGAGAGTTGAATAGTTTTAAGTTTTAAGTTTTAAGTTTTGAGTTAAATGAGCGTTTTTTAACTTAAAACTAAAAG
>DATNQH010000213.1:0-56332 GCA_036704105.1 Leptolyngbyaceae cyanobacterium
CCTGCGCTCTTTAGATATTCAAGTTTACGTCGATGCCGAACGCTTGCGCTGTAATGCCCCTGAAGGAGTATTAACTCCCCAGTTACGTGCAGAGATATCCGAGCGCAAATCTGAGTTGATCGCCCTGCTGCATGGGGCAAAATCTCAGTTCAATGGGGCTGTTCCCCAGCTTGCAAGGCGCGATCGCGTATTACCCCTCTCATTCGCTCAGCAGCGACTGTGGTTTCTAGATCGGTTAGTTCCTGGAAATCCTTTCTACAATGTACCTTTCTCAGTTCGCCTTCAAGGGAAGCTTGACTGCTTAGCTCTGAAGCAGGCGTTTAATGCGATCGTCCAGCGCCACGAAGCCTTGCGTACCAACTTCGTTAAAGTTAATGGACAACCTGCTCAAATTATTTCCGCCAACTTCAATGTATCTCTACCGATTGTAGATTTGCGGCATTTACCCGCAAAAGAGCGACAATTGGTAACAGGACAAATTGCAACAGAGTCAGCCCAACAACCTTTTAATCTAGCTAGCGATCCACTGCTGCGAGTGAAGTTGTTGCAACTAGATCAAACTGAATATATCTTGTTGGTAAATCTGCACCACATTGTTTCAGATGGTTGGTCGCTGGGCGTGCTTGTGCGAGAACTGAGCGCGCTCTACACTGCCTTTAGTACAAATCAATCGTCTCCTTTACCACAACTGCCGATTCAATATGCTGATTTTGCTCAGTGGCAACGGCAATGGTTGCAAGGGAAGGTGCTGGAGTCGCAATTGTCGTACTGGCGATCGCAGCTAGCCGATTTGACTCTCCTAAATCTTCCCACCGACCGACCCCGAAGGGCTAACCAAACCTATCGAGGCGCAACGCAAAATCTGAAGCTATCACACAGCCTCACTACATCCCTTGAAGCATTAAGTCAACAACAAGGCGTGACGCTGTTCATGACGTTGCTGGCAGCATTTCAAACATTATTATCTCGCTACACAGGACAGTCAGATATTGCAGTCGGATCGCCCATAGCCAACCGCAACCAGGCTGAGTTAGAAGCATTGATTGGTTTTTTTGTCAATAGCTTAGTGCTGCGGACAGATTTATCCGACAATCCTACCTTTCGGGAACTGTTAGGGCGAGTGCGACAGGTAACACTGTCAGCATACGAGCATCAGGATTTGCCTTTTGAGAAGTTGGTAGAAGAGTTGCACCCAGAGCGCGACTTAAGCCGTAATCCATTGTTTCAAGTCGTCTTTGCCCTTCAGAATGCCCCGATGCAACCGTTAGAGTTACCCGGATTGACACTGAACCCACTCAAGTTTGATGTCACCACCACGCGCTTCGATCTGGAATTGCATTTATGGGAGCGCGATCGCGGCTTGAGCGGCTTGTGGGAGGAATCATCCGCAGGACTGAGCGGTTTTGTAGCATACAACACAGATTTGTTTGATGCTGAGACAATCGCCCGATTTACAACTCACTTCCAAACACTGTTAGAAGGCATTGTTGCCAATCCCGATATCTGCATTGCAGAGTTACCCCTGCTAAGTGCAACAGAACGCCATCAGCTGTTGGTGGAATGGAATCAAACCGAGTGCAATTATCAAAATAATCTTTGCCATCAGCTATTTGAGGCACAAGCATTACAAACGCCCGATGCTGTTGCAGTTGTGTTTGAAGACAAGCAACTGACTTACCGGGAATTGGATCGACGTGCTAATCAATTAGCGCACTATTTGCAGCAATTGGGCGTGACTTCTGAAGTTTTAGTCGGGATTTGTATTGATCGCTCTCTAGAAATGGTTGTGGGTATACTAGGCATTTGGAAGGCGGGTGGAGCTTATGTACCCCTCGATCCAAATTATCCCAGCGATCGCCTGAAGTTCATGCTTGCCGATACTCAGGTGGCGATCGTATTAACGCAACAATCCTTAGTCTCCCTTAATTTCCTAGCTCAGCCTGAGAACGAGGAAGCAAAATTCGTAAATCCAAAATTGATTTGTCTGGATAGTGACTGGCAAGACATCGCCACCTACAGCCATGAAACTCCAAACAGCAACCCAGCAGCAGATAACCTAGCTTACGTCATTTACACCTCTGGCTCGACTGGAAAACCAAAAGGCGTTTTAGTAGAACATCGAGGGCTTTGCAACACCGTCAAAGCCCAAATTCAGGTATTTAACCTGCAACCAAACAATCGGATTCTACAATTTAGCTCCCTGAGTTTTGATGCGTCCATCTTCGAGATGTTATTGGCGTTTGGTGTCGGTGCTAGCCTTTATATCCCAGCCAAAACAGCTCGTTTACCTGGAGCGGATCTGATTCAGTTTTTGCAATCTGTGGCGATCGACACTACTATTGTCCCCCCTAGTGTTCTAGCAGTTTTACCAGCAGCAGAACTGCCAGAACTCCAAACAGTTATTGCTGGCGGTGAAGCTCTTAAGCGCGAGATTGTCAAGCAATGGGCTGTGAATCGCCGCTTCTTCAACGCCTACGGCCCGACAGAAGCGACAATTTGGGCAACGGTTGCTCAGTTAAATGCTCCTTCAGATAAGAATTATAATAAGCCTTCCATTGGTCGTCCCGTTGCTAACACCCAAATTTACCTCTTAGACGCTCACCTCCAGCCTGTGCCAATTGGGGTAATTGGTGAAGTATACATCGGTGGTGATGGATTAGCGCGGGGCTATTTGAATCGTCCTGATTTGACGGCAGAACGATTTATTCCCAATCCTTTCACAAACACGAGGCACGAGTCAGGAAAGGCTAGTAGTAAAGATCTGCCAGCCAAAGAAAAATCTAACCTCTCACCTCTTACCTCTTGCCTCTTGCCTTCTAGCCGCCTTTACAAAACCGGAGATCTTGCCCGCTATCTTGCCGATGGTAATCTTGAATTTGTCGATCGCATTGACGATCAAGTGAAGATTCGGGGCTTTCGGATTGAATTGGGCGAGATTGAGGCGCTGCTGAGCCAACACCCAGCAGTAAGAGAGGCTGTAGCAATCGCCCACGAGAACGCATCTAGGGATAAGCGCATAATTGCCTATATCGTACCAAATTGTGACTTGCCCCAAGAATTCCCACAATTGCAGGATGAGCAGGTGAGACAGTGGCAAAATCTCTATGACCAAACCTATCGCCAGCCTGCTGCAAACAGCGATTCTACTTTCAACATCGTTGGCTGGAACAGTAGCTATACAAGTCAACCAATTCCAATCGAGCAAATGCAACAATGGGTGAGCGATCGCTCTGAGCAGATTTTGGCTTTGCAGCCCCAACGAGTATTAGAAATTGGTTGCGGTACGGGTTTACTGCTGTTTCAAATTGCACCACACTGCACGCAGTATTGGGGAACTGACTTTTCACCTGTATCTATCCAATACCTTGAGCAGCAGCTAGGAAGGCAAGCATTACCTCAAGTAAAGCTGCTGACTAAGAACGCAACTGACTTTGAAGGTATAGAAGCAAACACATTTGATGCCGTAATTCTCAATTCTGTCGTGCAGTACTTTCCTAGCCTGGATTATCTACTGCAAGTGCTTGACGGGGCAATTCATACTGTTGCTCCTGGTGGCTTCGTTTTCATCGGCGATGTGCGGAATCTACTGCTGATGTCAGCTTTCCATGCCGAGGTACAACTGCATCAGGCAGACAGCGCCGTTAGTCGAGAGCAGTTGCAGCAGCAGCTTAGTTTGGCGATATTTCAGGAAACGGAACTGTTAATCGATCCTGCTTTCTTTCACGCCTTGAAACAGCGCTTTGGGCGAATCAGTCATGTTCGAGTTCAGCTAACACGCGGTCGCGATCGCAATGAATTGACTCAGTTTCGCTATAACGTATTTTTGCATATTGAGGCAGACAAAGATAATTATGGCAACCAGCCAAGGCAGAGCCTCTATACAATTCGTTCCCAGGCTCAGCCTGGAAACGAAACTCCTCCAAGTGACGGGCGACAAGATTTAAGTTCGCTGAGTTGGGATCGAGATCGTTTAACTCTTGCAAAGGTGCGTCAACATTTAGTTGAAAATCAGCCAAATGTGCTGAGGATTGCAGGAATTCCTAATGCCCGCGTGATGGCGGCAGTTAAAACGGCAGAATGGCTAGCAGCAGGGACAGAAGCACCCAAAACAGCAGGTCAAATGCGCGATGCACTACAGCAGGTTGCAGAATCTGGCATTGAACCGGAAGATTGGTGGAATTTAGCGACAGAACTGCCTTACACAGTTGATGTGAGTTGGTCAAATACAGATACCACAGGTTGTTATGATGCGATCTTTGAGCATCAATCCGTGACAAAAAAAAGTGCGTTACTGCATTTACAACAGCAAGTACCAGCTTGTTCCTGGGAGGCTTACGCTAATAATCCTTTACAAACACAGCTAACTCGTCACCTCATCCCCCAACTGCGAAGTTACTTAGAACAAAACCTGCCTGATTACATGATACCTTCTGCCTTTATGGTGTTGGAGGCACTACCCCTGACACCTAACGGTAAAGTTGACCGTCGCAAGCTTCCAGCACTAGACTGGGTGAAGCGAGATTGGGGAGCTGATGCTGTAGCGCGATCGCCTATTGAGCAAACACTTGTGAGTATTTGGGCTGAGTTACTAGGACTCAAGCGCGTGGGGATTCACGACAACTTCTTTGGGTTGGGCGGACATTCGCTACTGGCAACTCAATTAACTTCCCGTATCCGCGATGCTTTTGGTGTAGAGTTACCTTTAAGGAGTGTGTTTGAAGCACCTGAAATCGCCTCTCTTGCCAAAGTTATCGAAGATTTGCAAAGTCGCCAGAAGCAACAAGCTCCGGGAATTGTTCCTCTTTCCCGCGATGCTCATCGTCGCTTACGCTCTTCCCTCAACAATGAAAATACAGGAAGGTGACGCTTGACTTCCACTAGCCCTGTTTCGAGCGTTGAATTCATCTTCCCAGCATCTTTTGCCCAGCAGCGGCTTTGGTTTCTCAATCGCTTAGCGCCCGGAAATCCCTTCTACAATGTATCTGCTGCTATTCGTTTGACTGGACAACTTAACATAACTGCCCTAGAACAAACATTTGAGGAAATTGTGCGCCGTCATGAAGTATTGCGGACAACTTTTGAAATGGTAGAGGGAGAACTTAATCAAGTGGTTGGTGAGGGTGTAAATGTATCTCTTTCTGTCATAGACTTAGGTTATCTAGCCAAAATTGAGCGGGAAGCAGCAGCAAGACAACAAGCGATCGCCTTTTCCCAACGTCCGTTTGACCTCACTGCAGACTTGCTTTTACGGGTAACATTATTCCAACTAGATCCAGGCGATCGCATCCTGCTGTTGAATTTGCATCATATCATTGCTGATGGTTGGTCAATTGGCATCCTGGTGCGAGAAATCGGCATACTCTACACCGCCTTTAATGCAGGCGAACCTTCTCCTTTGCCAGATTTACCCATTCAATATGCTGACTTCGCCCATTGGCAAAGGCAATGGTTGCAAGGCGAAGTGCTGGAGTCGCAATTGTCCTACTGGCGATCGCACTTAGCCGATCTGACGATTTTAAATCTCCCCACTGACCGACCCCGAAGAGCTAACCAAACCTATCAAGGCGCAACGCAGAATCTGGAGCTATCAAACAGCCTCACCGCATCCCTTGAAGCCTTAAGTCAACAACAAGGCGTGACGCTGTTCATGACGTTGCTGGCAGCATTTCAAACATTGTTATATCGCTATACGGGACAGTCAGATATTGCAGTTGGATCGCCCATCGCCAACCGCAACAGGGCTGAACTAGAACCATTAATTGGTTTTTTTGTCAACAGTCTAGTGCTGCGGACAAATTTATCTGGCAACCCAACTTTTCGGCAACTGCTGGCACGAGTGCGAGAAGTGACACTAGAAGCTTATGCTCATCAGGATTTGCCTTTCGAGAAGTTAGTGCAAGAACTCCATCCAGAGCGTGACCCCAGCAGACATCCTCTGTTCCAGGTAGCGATCGCTTTGCAAAATACACCGATTTCAGCCCTAGAGCTACCCGGACTAGCACTGAATCAGTTTGAGTTCGACAACGGCACCAGCAAATTAGATTTGGAGTTTCATTTGTGGCAGAGTCCAGAGAAATTGAAAGGACAGGTGATTTACAGCACGGATTTGTTCGATTGCACCACCATCACCCGAATGCTGGGACATTTTCAAACTTTGTTAGAAGGAATTGTTGCCGAGCCGGATCGAAGACTAGCAGATTTGCCAATCTTGACAGCAACGGAACGCCAGCAGTTACTCGTTGAGTGGAATAACACCCAGAAAGATTACAACTGCGATCGCAGTATTCATCAGTTGTTTGAGGAGCAGGTAAACAAAACTCCAGACGCGATCGCAGTTGTTTATCAAGACGAGCAACTAACCTACCAAGAATTGAACAGACGCAGCAACAAAATCGCGCACTATTTGCAAAAACTAGGAGTTACACCAGAAGTTCTCGTTGGTATTTGCGTCTGGCGATCGCCCTTGATGATAGTGGGCATTTTAGGAATTCTCAAAGCCGGAGGAGCTTACTTACCCTTAGATCCCACTTACCCCCCCGAACGCTTGAAATTCATGTTAGAGGATTCCCAGGTATCTATCCTGCTAACGCAACAATCGGGCAATTTAAAATTGCCGATCTCAGATTTTGGATTAGGGGCTACTGATGAAGATTTAGCAAGTTTCAAATTTGAGGGAAAAATTGATTCAATCGAAAATCTAAAATCTAAAATCCAAAATCCTACCCTGGTTTGCTTCGATCGCGATCGGGAAATCATCGCTCAACAGAGTCAGGAAAATCCTATTAGTGGTGTAACTGCAAAAAATCTTGCCTATGTAATTTACACTTCTGGTTCAACTGGACAACCAAAAGGAGTTTTAGTTCAACATCAGGGACTTTGTAATTTAGCCCAAGCACAAATTCAAACTTTCGATCTCAAGCCAGATCACCGGATTTTACAATTCGCTTCGCTCAGCTTTGATGCCTCTATCTTTGAAATTATTATGGCACTGGGCGTTGGCGCAACACTATATTTAGTACCAGAAGAAGCACGTCTGGGAGCAGCTTTGAGTTCGTATCTGCGGCAACACTCCATCACTCATGCTACCCTTCCCCCTGCCGTATTGAAGACTTTATCACCAGCAGAATTGCCAGCCCTGCAAACCCTAATATCTGCCGGAGAGGCTTGTTCGCCGGAAATAGTGGCTCGTTGGGCAACGAGGCGCTTATTCAATGCCTACGGACTGACTGAAACAACTGTTTGGTCTACTGTTGCCGAAGTGAAAGATAGTAGCGATATTTCAATAGGTGGGGCGATCGCTAATACTCAAATCTACGTTCTCGATGCCAATCTCCAATCTGTTCCAATTGGCATTCCAGGTGAATTATATATTAGCGGAGTAGGTGTAGCACGAGGCTACCTCAACCGTCCAGACTTGACTGCTGAGCGATTTATTCCTAATCCTTTCTATCGTAGTGGCGAGTGGCGAGTGGCGAGTGGCAAGTGGCAAGAGGTAACAGCAGAATTTCCAAACCTTACCACCTACCCCCTACTTTACAAAACTGGCGATTTAGTTCGGTATCTTCCCGACGGCAAGCTTGAATTTTTAGGTCGCCGCGATCGCCAAGTTAAAATTCGCGGCTACCGAATTGAATTGGGAGAAATTGAAAGTCTTTTATCCCAACATCCAGAGATCGAGGAAGCAATTGTTGTAGCGCCGAAAGATGAACTAGGCAACTATCGCCTAGTCGCTTATATCGTTTTTAATCCAAAATCACGCCACTTCCTCCACTTGGGGAGACCCCAAGACCGGAGTGGCTCCAAAATCCAAAATCCAAAATCGAATGATTTGCGCCGTTTTCTGAAGGAAAAATTGCCAGATTATATGATTCCTTCGGCTTTTGTGATGCTGTCGTCCCTACCACTGAACCCTAGCGGTAAAGTAGATCGAAGTGCTTTAAGCGCTTTGAGTATCAGTAATCAACAAGCTCGTGCCTTTATTGCTCCCCGAACTGCAACTGAAGCAACCTTAACAACACTTTGGGCAAACCTACTTAACCTTGAGCAGGTGGGCATACAAGATAACTTTTTTGAATTGGGTGGAGATTCCCTATTAGCAATTCGCTTGTTAGAGCAAGTGAATCAGCAGTTTGAGCAAAACCTACCTTTGTCTAACCTTTTTCTTGCACCAACTGTTGAGCAATTCGCGTCTGCGATCGCTAAAAATTCTCAACTCTCCCAAAGCGAAGATTCTTCTTTACCTTGGTCTCCCCTAGTGCCACTTCAACCCTTGGGATCTAAACTACCATTTTTCTGCGTCCATCCCATTTTCGGCGTTGTTTTACCCTACTATGAGTTGGCGCGCCATTTAGGAACCGACCAGCCATTCTACGGGCTGCAACCCTTTGGTTTAGACGGTTTACACCCACCGTTAACAAGTATTGAGGAGATGGCGGCTCATTACATCAAGGCTGTGCGGATGGTTCAGCCACAAGGCCCTTATCAGCTAGGTGGTTGGTCATTTGGCGGTTTAGTTGCGTTTGAGATGGCGCAACAGTTACACCGAGCAGGAGAACAAGTAAGTCTTTTGGCAATACTGGATGCGCGATCGCCTACCTCTAGCAATGGAATTTCCGGCTGGGATGGTTTGAAATTTCTCTTGACTACCGTAACCCGCTCGATTTATCCCTTCTTTCTAGATTACTGGTCGCTGATTAGCGATCGCCTCAAAAGCACCTCAAATTTCCCAATTTCCACCCTTGAGAAAATTATTACCCCTCACACATGGTTCTCTTCCCTAGAACGGGTAACTATTAGTCATCTTATCCCACAAGAAACTCGCCTGCGAATGCTAGACGAGTTAACCATTCATCGGCTGCTGCGGATTTTCACGGCTAATAGTCGAGCCACCTTAAAGTATGTAGCCCAACCTTACCCAAATGCGATCGCTTTGTTTAGAACCTGCGAACCGCAAAAGAAATCTGATGATTCCACTTTAGGTTGGAGCCAACTAGTAACATCTGGCGTACAAGTTCACTTCATTCCTGGCAACCACTTGACCATACTGCAAAAACCTCACGTTCAAGTGCTTGCCGAACAACTACGCAGATATTTAAATGAATTATGAATTCAGCATTCAGCATTCATCATTTAGCATTCATCCTTCATAATTCATCCGCTTCACCACCAACTACTACATTACGAATGCGTAAGCTGGGGCCACCGCAACCTACCGATAAACCGTTTTGTCCTCCTTTGCCACAACCGCCGGATTCATCCCAATAGAAATCATCTCCGATTCCTTCAATATCACCCAGCGTTTGGAAGACATTACCAGACAGGGTGACATCGCGCACGGGTTCGGCAATTTGTCCGTTACGAATCATCCAAGCTTCACCCGCACTGAAAGTAAACATCTCGCCATTTGTCATCCCACCCAACCAATTGCGGGCATAAACTCCTTCTTCAATTCCGTTAAATAAGTCTGCTACTGGCGTTGTCCCCCGCTCGATCCATGTATTAGTCATGCGGACGATTGGCGCATAGTGGTAGTTGAGACAGCGAGCATTTCCTGTAGGGGCTTCTCCCAATTTTCCAGCAGTTTCACGAGAATGAAGCCTTCCCACCAAAACCCCATCTTTAATTAGTTGGGTGGTAGTAGCGGGAGTACCTTCATCATCGTAAAAGTAACTGCCGCGATGTCCTTGGGGTGCTGCACCATCAAAAATTTGTAATTCTTTTGGCCCAAACCGCCGCCCCATGCTCATTACTTCCAACAAATCGGGGTTTTCATAAGTCATGTCTGCTTCGGAAAGATGACCAAAGGCTTCGTGGACAAATAAACCAGTGAGAATCGGATCTATTACTACAGTGTAGGTATTGCCTTTTACTGGTGGTAGAGATAGAGCCGCAACCGCTCTTTGGGCAGCACCGCAAACGCAATCGTCTAAACTAGTTAAATCTTCATAGGCTTTGCGGGAGCCAGAGGTTTCTCTTCCAGTTTGCACCGTCTCGCCATTACGAGCAGTGGCGGCAAAGCGCATTTCCATATCCGCCCAAGACTGCTCTATTAATGTGCCTTCTGACGTGGCCAGGATGACTCTTTGCATCACGTCGCCATAACGCACAGAAGTAGTAGTAATCTTGCTGTCAAAGCTCTTGAGAATTTGACTGTAGTGATCGCACAATTGCTTTTTCTCCACTAGGGAAATGTGGCGCGGATCGCTACCAGTCAGAGGAACGAAGCAGTTAATCTGAACTGGTTCAATCGGTGCTAGAAGAGTTTCTCCATCTCCAACTATCCTAGCTGCGGCGATCGCTTCTTCGATTCTTTCCACAATACTCGACAATCGGTTAAAGCTACTCAGTCCCCAACCGCCTTTGTAACAAGCGCGTACTTGTCCGCCAATAGAAATACCTTCACTCAAGGTTTCTATCTTGTCACCGCGCAAAATTATATCAGTTCCCTGGGATTCTTCCAGCCGGATTTCCAAATAGTCTACTCGCTGGGAATAACGAGCAATTAAGTCTGAAAGTATGTTTTGGGCATCAACCAGTGCGGTAGGCATGGGAAGCAGCAACAATGACGAATTGATTTTATTTTGCAATTAATCTGTCCATTTGTGCCACCATCTAGAATCTAAGCGCTTTGACTCTGTTGCCAAGAAATACTTGACACAGCCGTCACAATCAAAATTGCTCCCAACCACTGCCAAAATGTGAGTTGCTCGTGTAAAAACACATATGCCCCGCCAATCCCAAACACTGGAATCAGAGTGAGGCAAAGCGCTGCTGTACTAGCAGCTACTTCTCTGAGTGCGCTCAGATAAAACCAAAATGCCAATGCATACTGCATTATTCCAGAAGCGATCGCTAAAATCCAAATTTCTAGGCTAACAGTTGATAAGTTCGCGCTTTCATGTCCCAAAATACCTATATGACAAATCAAAGTGATACAAATCAAACCAACCGTTTGTTGCACTGTTACTAAAACTAAAGGATAAATATTTTTATTTTTTTTTACTATGTTATGAGATAACACATTATAAATCGAAGCACATATTTCACCCCCAAAAATCAAGAGGTCGCCTAAAAAGTTATATTCATTAAATTTTAATAATATTAAATCTTTGCCAACAATTAAGAACATTCCTATAAAAGCAACTAATATCAATAATAACAAACTCTTATTAAACTTTTCCTTCAAAAAAACACAAGACATCAAAATAATTATTATCGGTTCAGTAGCATTGATTAGCGACGCATTGCTGGCAGTAGTCATTACTAATCCAAGTAGTGAAAACATATAAGCCAGTCCAGGTTCAAGAATGCCAGTGATACTGTATTTAATAGTTTGCCAGTTCAGAAGCGAATAACTATTAAAAAAATAGGCGGTTATCCAAAGAAAAGTGATACTAGAAGCTAGTTGAATTACTAATAGATGTAGTGGTGGAATATAATTTAATGCTAATTTATTCATCGGTATCGTTAATCCCCAACACGCCGCAGAAATGACCGTATAAACTAAGGCTTTTTCATTGGAAAGGGACAGTCTGGATGCTCTTGACATAAATTATTTTCAGTGAAACAGAATCAATGCGCATACTAAGATTAGTCACTTTGACTGATTTAGCATTTTTAAAGCACAAAATATTTAGGTTTACGTAATCATGCTAAGTTTTTCATTCTTAGTTGAAATAGTTATAATTTATAAATTCAAATATTTAGTAGTCTACTTATGAATTTTTTGTTAATTTTTTCACTGCCACAGCAATATTAAATGTTGAATTACTGCTACTGAAATTTTTAGGCAATATTGTAATTAATTTAAAACTGAAGTACATAGTGCTATTTTTTTTGTGCTATTAAATAGTTGACACCACCCAATACTTTTAGGTTAAGGGGTCAAGGGAAATGGTTAAAGTCAGGAAAACGCTTTATGCAACGCCCCTTTTTATTCCTTTTCCCTTGACCCTTTTACCTTTAACCTAAAAGTATTGTGACAGCACCAGAAAGCTTTACTTAAAGTCAATGCGTGCCGAAAGTAAATCGTCGCAGTTATTCCAGCTATCTAAAAATTTAGACAGCTTAAATCACAGGCAATTTCACTAATTAACCAAAATATCAAGCAACACTAAGCAATAGTCTTAGTCATCTCACATCCATGGATAATTAACGGTGGAGTATAAATATATAACCCACAATTTAATTTATGTAACCAGCTATTGTTTGCATGGATACATGAAATAAAATCTATTTAATATTTAGTTATAACTAAGAATTTTTTACATCCGTGTCCTTACTGAGATTACCTTATTTGTTTACATTTTCTGGGGAAATTTAGTAATGGCATGGGAAATTGAATGCATAACTTCCTTGTGTAATCTGTCTGTAGGACGAAAGTACCAATACTTATACAAAAGTAAAGTTTAATACAGCTAAAATCGATAATCTATAACTCTCCAATCGACTTAGAAATTAGACTAGACTCAACAACAGCAATTGAATAGACGCTGTGCTACAGCGATTTTATTTGATTAATGAACTTCGAGCGTAGCCCGGCATTGACGCGCTACCAACAAGAGCAATTGAAGAGACGCTGTGCTAGTGGCAGCAAGTCAGGCTTTGCGAGAGTAAATTTAATGTTATAAGTATGCAATTAGGTATTATGGGGAAGCCAACACGCTCCTACTACCAATGTGAGTGTGAGTGAGTAGTGATGTTATTAAATTTACACAAAAAATCAGGGTTAAAGTTGGTGATGGGTGCAGCGATCGCCTTCTTTGTCGTATGCTTAATCTTAATCCTGCATCGATATTACAGCTTCTACGCTTCTTTCGATCAGGGGATTTTTAATCAAGTCTTTTGGAACAACCTGCACGGAAGATTCTTTCAAAGTTCCCTCTCTTCCAGCCTTTCAACTAACGTTGTCCATAGTGGCGAAGTGGCTGAAGTTTATTATCACCGTTTAGGGCAACACTTCACCCCAGCCTTATTACTGTGGCTACCGATTTATGCTCTATTTCCATTTCCAGCTACGCTGAGTGTATTGCAAGTCACTTTAGTTACCGCAGCAGGAATAGTTTTATATGTCTTGGCGCGACAGTATCTAGAACCAATACTAGCAGGGACGATCGCAGCAAGTTACTATGGAGCGATCGCAGTCATTGCTCCAACATTAACCAACTTCCACGACATTAGTCAAATTCCGCTGTTTACGTTCAGCCTACTGCTAGCGATGGAAAAACGTAAATGGTGGCTGTTTTGGCTGCTAGCTGTGGCACTTCTAGCAGTGCGAGAAGACAGTGGTGTAGGGCTGTTTAGCGTCGGTTTCTACATGATTTTGAGCAAACGCTTCCCTCGGACTGGACTTGCCGTTTGCACCCTCAGTTTTGCCTACATGATAGCCCTGACTAATTTAATCATGCCGCTGTTTTCTGCTGATATTTCTAAGCGGTTTATGATGGAACGGTTTGGTCAATATGCAACTGGAGAAGAAGCTTCTACCCTGGATATTATTTGGGGAATTGCTAGCAATCCTTGGCGCTTGCTGATAGAACTATTCACGCCCTTTTTTGGTTCAATATTATATTTATTGGGTCAATGGTTGCCTTTGGCGTTCGTCCCGGCGATTTCTCCTACAGCTTGGATGGTATCTGGTTTTCCCTTACTCAAACTGTTTTTGGGTAAAGGCGAGTCAGTGCTTGCAATTACAATTCGCTACGCCATGACTGTAGTTCCAGGCTTATTCTACGGTGCTATCTTGTGGTGGTCGCAACATCCCCTCGCTTTTAAGCCATCTTTTCGCCGCTTTTGGGTATTCTGCATCTGTCTTTCTGTGTTAATTACAGTAGCGTATAACCCAAATCGGACACTTTATTTTCTCATCCCCGATTCGATTCAGCCTTGGGTTTATGTGTCACTCCCCCAACAGTGGCATCATGTCAGTCAGATGCGATCGCTTTTAGCTCAAATTCCCCCTGATGCCAGTGTATCAGCAACCACTTACCTTGTCCCTCATCTTTCCAGCCGTCGGGCGATCGTCCGCTGGCCTGCTTTGCAACTACGCAATGATGCCAAGGAAGTGATAAAAGTCGATTATGTCATCATCGACTTATGGCAACTACAGCAATATCAACCAGCATTTAAACAGGATCGACGGTTGTTACAAGACAGCGTTCCAGTAATTGAGCAACTACTTAATAGCAAAGAATACGGCATTATTGGTTGTCAAGATGGAGTTATCTTGTTGCGCAAAGGAGTAGCTTCTATTCCTCAAGCTACATCATCCTGGTTAGCTTTCCGTCAAGAAATAGCAACAATTCTAAATCAACAATCTCAGTAACTTGTTAGGGTTGTGTTGAAGTTTTACCTGATAGAGATGCGATATTTCGCGTCTCTACAACCATTATTTGACAACTTGTATATTTGTACACTCTAAAATTCTGTAAAGAATTAAGTGAATATACTCATTAATTTTCAATAAGTATACATTTAGATAGATCTAAATAATAAAAAGTAGCTAAGTTGCTAGGGTAGCGGTAGATGAAAATACTTGTACTAACTTGGGAGTTTCCGCCTCGGATTGTGGGAGGAATTGCCCGTCACGTTGCCGAGTTGTATCCGGAACTAGTCAAGCTGGGACATTCCGTTCATCTAGTTACGGTAGAATTCGGGATGGCTCCGATGTACGAGATGGTAGAGGGAATCCACGTACATCGAGTACCAGTAGCGCCAGGGAATGACTTTTTCCATTGGGTGTCAAACATTAATGAAAGCATGGGACATCAGGGTGCTAAGCTGATGTTAGAGGAAGGGCCGTTTGACATCATTCATGCCCATGACTGGTTAGTAGGAGATGCAGCGATCGCGCTCAAGCACAATTTCAAAGTTCCATTAGTTGCCACCATCCACGCCACCGAACACGGTCGTTACAATGGTATTCGTACCGAAGAGCAACGCTATATCAACGGCAAAGAACAGCTTTTAGTTTACAATGCTTGGCGGGTAATTGTTTGCACCGACTACATGAGACGCGAAGTAGAACAGGCGCTTGTCAGCCCTTGGGACAAAATAGATGTGATATATAACGGTATTCGCCCCGACAAGAAAAAACACCGAACAGACTTTGATTTTTGGAACTTCCGCCGTCAATTTGCCGAAGATGACGAGAAAATCGTCTACTATGTCGGTCGCATGACCTATGAAAAGGGCATTACAGGATTGTTAAATGCAGCTCCGAAAGTGCTGAGGGAAATGGGAGGTAGGGCTAAGTTTGTCTTTATTGGTGGTGGAAACATCGACCATTTGAAGCAGCAAGCTTGGAATTTGGGTATTTGGGATAAATGCTATTTCACGGGCTTTATGTACGATGAATACCTGGATAAATTCCAGACTGTTGCTGACTGTGCTGTTTTCCCCAGTCTTTACGAACCATTTGGCATTGTGGTTTTAGAAAGCTTTGCGGCGCGGGTTCCAGTAGTAGTTTCAGATACAGGCGGTTTGCCAGAAGTCGTGCAACATACTAAGACAGGAATTGTCACAAGGACGAACGATCTAGATTCCCTCGCTTGGGGAATTTTGGAAGTATTGAAAAACCCTGGCTATCAGCAGTGGCTAATTGATAATGCTTATGAGGATTTAGACCGTCGCTTTAACTGGACTAAGTTAGCCAAACAAACTGAGGGCGTTTATCAGCGGGTAGCGCAAGAGCGATCTGCGATCGCATGGTGAGTAAAATAGGTCGTAAGTCTTAAGTCGTAAGTCGTAAGTAAGAAACAAATATTACGAACCCGTGATTAAAATCAGGGAGATAAACACTCGTTGCGTAAAAAATCCCGTTCTCAAACCCCCAACAAAAATAAGTCGTAAGTCGTAAGTCGTAAGTAAGAGGGTGGTTTCAAGACTATTTATAAAACCCATGATTTATAAACAATAGCTGTTTCACTTACGACTTACGACTTATTTTGACATCACTTCTCATCTGAGCAGCTTCCCACTTGCTGGGACACTATTGTTATTCACATCAACCCGCGAACCATCTGGATAGTAGTAACTGGTAGAACCGTCACCTCGGTTGATAGTGACGTTAGGGACAGTCGTCCCCCCTTGGGGCGTAGAGATAGTGCCATTTTGCTCCAGCCGCGAACCGTAAGGATAATTACCACGTTCGCCAAGCACTGCCCCATTTTGGGCAGGAGGAATGGGGTTGTTGATTCGATTAGTGGAATTGACAGGATAAATGGGCGCAACAGGTTGAATCGGATTGACTCGATTAGTTCCTAGCTGCTGTGCAGCCGCCGGAAATACGATTAAAGAACTAATTCCCAAAACTCCAACAAAACTTGTCAGGATATTTTTGACTGGATGCGAGAGTAGTTTTAACATAACGATTAAACTGCTGACAACACAGCAACATCTCAAGTCCTATTTAGACTTTAACTTATATTCCCTACCCCCAACTGTCACTGGGACTGCCACAACCCTGACCTGCCACTGGTACGGCTTACTCTTCCTCGGCAAGGATGGTGTAAATCTCGCGTTTGACTTTGTTGAGCATTTCTCGTACTCTACCTATTCTTTCTAAGTTGCTAGTACGTGCAACCTGCATGACGGCTGCACCGAGATCGGCGATCGCGTCTTTCAATTCAATCAATTGCTGGGATTTGTCTTCCCTATCTATCACGTCTATCGGGCTGTTACGTTCAGCAAGTAAGTGTCTACCGCTATCTGTAATTGTGTAGACACGCTTGCCTTCAATCTGTTCGCTGGTAAGATAACCTCCTTCCTCAAGTAACTGAAGTGTCGGATAGACCGAACCAGGGCTAGGTCGATAGAAGCCGCCATAACGAGCCTCTAATTGTTTAATCAACTCATATCCATGCTGGGGTTGTTCGGCGAGTAATGTCAGCAGGATGTACTTGATGTCTCCACGCCGAGTCCGCCGCTCATCTCCCCAATCTCTACCAAAGCGCTCTTTACGACTCCGCCCTCTTGAACTTATTCCCTCGGCTCTCGATGCAAAAAAGCCATGATGATGATTTACGAACACGATAGTTCCTCTCAAAAAACTCGTACCATTCTATTATAAAATATATCGCGATATATCGTTAAAAAATAATTGGGCATTGCAGCAATTGAGGTATGAATACCCATGTAGAGACGTAGCAGTGCTACGTCTCTACTGGTTTTTGATATTACGTAAAATTCAGGCACCATTAATCAGCAACCCCAATAATTGGACTGCCAGTGAAGCTGACACCCCCGCCAAAACAGAATTACACTAAAGTTACTTGCTGACGTAGACTTTGGATAGTAGCGATCGCCTGCTCTGCCACTGTTTCGATCTCAACAGCCGTATTAAATCTGCCAATCCCAAACCTGAGTGAAGCATAAGCCAACTGCTCCGAATGTCCCAACGCCATCAAAACGTGAGAAGGAGCCGTTTTTGCCGACGAACAAGCCGAACCAGAAGACACCGCCACTAAGGGTTGTAACCCTAGTGATAGTGCTGCTCCGTCTACTCCTGCCACACTAATATTAAGATTTCCTGGTAGCCTCAAAGTCGGATGTCCATTCAGATGAACACCATCAAGCTGGCTCAACTTCTGCCACAATTGTTCTCTTAGCTGCGTCTGACGTTTTGTTTCTGTTGCTTGTTCTGCCAAAGCCAGTTCTACCGCCTTAGCAAAACCAACAATTTGTGGTGTATATAAAGTACCAGATCGCATTCCTCGTTCGTGTCCGCCTCCATGCAACTGAGGAGCCAAATTTACCCTAGGATTGCGACGACGAACGAATAGCGCACCAATACCCTTGGGTCCATAGACTTTATGCGCTGTCATGGATAGGAGGTCAATTTTCATCGCCTCCACATCCAAAGGAATTTTACCAATAGCTTGAGCCGCGTCAGTGTGGAAAAGGACTTGGCGATCGCGGCACAATTCGCCAATTTCGGCTAGTGGCTGCAAGACACCAATTTCGTTATTCGCCGCCATCACCGACACCAAAATCGTATCGGGACGGAAAGCTTGTTCTAAATCGGTAATAGCGATTAAGCCATCCTTTTGCACTGGTAGGAATGTAATCTCAAAACCGAGCGATCGCAAATACTCACAAGGATCGAGAATTGCATTATGCTCGGTTTCAACTGTAATAATATGCCTGCCTTTCTGAAAATAAGCCTCAGCCACCCCCTTGATAGCTAAATTATTCGCCTCTGTCGCCCCACTGGTAAAGATAATTTCCTCTGGCGTAGCATGAATAGCATCTGCCAAAATTTTCCGTGCGCCGCTTACAGCCGCCCCAGCTTCCCAACCATAAATATGACTGTTACTAGCGGGATTACCAAAATGCTCGGTAAAGTAGGGTAACATCGCACTGAGTACCCTTTCATCCATTTGTGTGGTTGCGTGGCAATCTAGGTAAATTGGGCGTTGGGACATATTAGGGGCTAGGGAAAATGATGAATGATGAATGATGAATTATAAATTTAGCATTCAGCATTCATCATTCATCATTATGTTAATTATCGCTTTCTGTTACCCGCCAACTAAGCTTGAGATTAATCCAGAAATTCCAGAAAGTAACGAGTGCGATCGCAATCAGATTTGCTAGCTGATAGTGAACTCCCAGAGTATTGTACAAAATATTCAATAACAGTACATTTAACACCAGTCCTACCAAACAGACGATATTAAACTTCGCAAACCGCTTGAATCGCTTTCGCCATCCTCGTTGTTGGCTGGACATATCGGCAAACGTCCAAGCGTCATTCCAGAAAAAGTTATTAATAATAGCAGCTTCGGCAGCGAATATTTTACTGCGAGTTAGACCCCATCCTAAAGTACTAGGATCGTGAAGCAAATAAAGTACTGCCATATCTACAAATACCCCACTAAGACCCACTGCTCCAAACCGGAGAAACCGACCGATAGGGAACCGTTGTCTAAGCCTGCCAATCCGTCCGCGAGAAAGACGTAATTTAAGTAAGTGTTGTAAATACTCTATATATTGTTTCCATGTTACCTTGCTTTCACCTTCTCGCCGTTCTTGAAACACATATCCCACTTCGGCGATTTGGTCAATGTTTCCCCGCCCTAGAACTTCAATTAGAATTTTGTAACCAATTGGACTCATGGTGTGTCCGGCGATCGCACTTCGACGCACCATAAAATAGCCACTCATCGGATCTGAAACTCTTCCCACCACTTGTGGTAAAATAACTAAACCCAACAGTTGAGCGCCGCGAGATAGAAAACGTCGCACCGCACTCCAGCTACTAACTCCTCCGCCTTCAACGTGTCGGCTAGCAACTGCTAGATCGGCTCCCCGCTCAATTGCTGACAACAGTTGTAATAAAACCTTTGGTGGGTGCTGGAGATCGCCATCGATTACCCCTAAAACTTCTCCATTTCCCGCCTGCCAACCGCGAATTACGGCTGTCGAAAGTCCTCGTTCCTCTGTTCGCCGCATCACCCGCAGTTGGGGATATTCAGGCATCAACGCTTGTGCTGATTCCCAAGTGCCGTCTGGGCTATTATCATCAACTATAATTAATTCATAATCCTCTGGTATGCTTGCGTCCAGCAAACTGCTCAACACTTCAATGATCGCTGTGATATTTTTACTCTCGTTATAAGTGGGAACTACCAAAGAAAACTTGACTGTGTTAGTTTTCTTTGGTACCGAAGAGTGAGAACTTAATCCTGTAGAGGCTGGTGTAATTTCAGCAACCTCTGAAATTTGCAAAGCACCTGTAGGTACAGGTAGCAGAGATGATTGTTGTTGCCTGATACTCATATGATTAATTTTTCAGGGGTTTGTGATTTGTTGAAATTCTCCGCTGCATCAAACAATGTGCTAACAATTACAAATTGAAAATTTTCTTATTTGCTCTCAAGCAAATTGTTAGCAGCGATATATCTTCTCAGGCTGCCGCCCTTCTATATCTAAGTGCCAAGCGACACTCATAAACATTTAATTCATAAGTTTTTGATATATTTCAACTAATTGCTCGTTCAGTTGTTCAATATTGTACCGTTCTTCTACATAAGCACGACCTTGCCGACCCATTTTTGCCCAAACTTCTGGATTTGTCACAAGATAGCGTAATTTCTCAGCTAGCGCATCCACATCCCGCTCAGGAACTAAAAATCCTGATTCTCCATCTAATACACCTTCAGGGATGCCATTATGGAGCGTTGACAAAATTGGTAAACCCATCGCTTGAGCTTCTTGTAAAACTAAAGCTTGACCTTCGCGATCGCCATCAGCTGCCGTCACGCTTGGTAAGATAAAAATGTGAGAATCGTCGTAAAGCTGACGTACTTGCTCTTGTGTCATCCATCCTAACAATTTGACATTATCTGATATTTTTAAATCTAAAACAAGGGCTTCCAGTGATTCTCGTAACGAGCCATCTCCAACAATTTTATAAATAATATTGGGATAATCTTTGGCAACTTTTGCTATAGCTTTAATGGCATATTCAATTCCTTTTTTTTCCACCAGTCTGGCAACAGTAATAATTTTAACGGCTTCATCAGAATTAAGCTTGCGATCGCAGAAAGAATACTGAGAAATTTGAAAACCCACAGGTAACTTAAAAATTTTATCTTCTGAGCAACCTAACGCTATAACTTGCTGGCGTGTAAACTCAGTATTAACTGTATACAAATCCCCTTGTAGAAAAAGCTGTTTGTAAACATCAACGCCGTACTGACGCGGTACAACATTCACATCCATGCCATGAAATGTTGTAATTAACTTTCCTTGAATAGCACCAACTTCTTGTAGTAAAGCACCTTTTAAACCGTTTGTACCGAAGTGGCAATGAATAATATCATAAGATAAACCCCAACGCAGCCAAGGTATTACTTCATATAATAATGTTAATGACCCATATTTTTTCCCATATTTGAAAATATTTAATACCCGCAGCATCAACTTTGGAGCTTTAGGAAAATTAGTTAAAATTAAACCAATGCTTTTCAGCAGCCGCCCAAAGCGATTTTGTGGCATTTTTTCCGCATAGTAGGTGTGAGACAAGAGATCGTATTTCTCTACATCCGGATGTATTTTCGGCTCGTTCCTCTGTTTCTCAGCATAAATATCAACTTCATATCCATGCTTTCTTAGCCCAACAATTTGGTTGAGAATAAATGTTTCTGATAAAGCCGGAAATTCGGAAACAACAAAAGCAATCTTCATGCCTTTCTTTGCGCTCTTAGCGTCTTGGCGGTAGCCTGCTGCAAGCCCTTCGGTCTAAGTTAAATGGGCGATCACAACTCAAGATTAAGATGATATTTTACGTTCTAAAATCAAAATTTTAACATCCTGAAGCGCTAACCTCCCCGATGGGATAATAGCAAGAGTAGATAAAAAAATCAGCATAGTAATTGTAAAAGTGAATAAACAACCAAGCACGGGATTGAAAATTTCCACATAATTCCGAAATAATAATAATGCCCCTAGTGTTAATAAAGAAGCCGTGACAAAAGGAGCTAAAACCCGATAGAAATCTCCGGTTTTAACTGGCCCAGTCCGACCGACAAACCAAAATAGTAATGGTAGACACAGATAAGTCCAAAGCAGGGAATAGGACGCTGCTACACCAATAGCTCCCCAAGGCAAGCCAGCCAAAAAAGACACAATGCTAATAGTTCCACCAATCAGCCCCCATTGAAACATATCACGGCTGCGACCTTGAGAGATAAATAGCCAACCAGTCGAATTAGCTACAGGCTGAATTAATCCAGCAACACCCAGTAAAACAAAGATACCACTCGCTTCCTGCCACTGCGGTCCCAACAGCAACAATACCAACCAGTCAGAGCTACCAATCATAAACAGCATAATAGGAATTGTTAAAAGTGCTACCTTTTCTACTATCCGTACATAAGCTGCCGTGTAGCGTTCTGATGAATCCACTAATCTACTTAAAGCAGGTATAGCTACAGCTGCTATAGGAGAGTTGATTTGGTTAATTGGTAGCAGTAGCAATTGGTATGCCTTCGAGTATAATCCCAACTCACCTGCACCCCAGAAGCGTCCAATTAATACGTTATCGAGGTTACGAGCGAAGTAGTTAATAATACTAAACCCCGTGATGTTACCACCGAAAGTGAGCATTTCGCCGATGCCTGAATCCAACGCAGGCAAACTAGGTCGCCAATGGCACACGAGCCAAACGCCCAATGTTGTGGACAAAGCGATCGCTAGCTGCATAATTACCAATGCCCAGTATCCCACGCCATACCAAGCTAAGACTATGGCAATGATCGTGCCGACGAGCATAGAAGTAATATCAATTATGGCAAGAGCTGTAAAGCGCATTTGCCGATTGAGCAAAGCTTGGTGTTGAACAGTCAAGCCACCAAAGATAAAACCAATCGCCGACACTATGGTGATCGATGTCAGTTTAGGTTCACCATAGAACAGAGCGACTGCGGGTGCTATGGCTGCTGTCACCAGCAACGTAGCAAGGCTAAGTCCTACATTCACCCAAAACAAAGTACTGATTTGACGATGGTTGATTTCTGCTTTTTGGATCGTCGCCATCGACAGTCCCATGTCCTTGAACATTGAGACGAAACCCGTAACGGCAACTGTCATACCAATTAAGCCGTAATCTTGGGGTGTGAGTAGGCGGGCAAGGATCGCAGTCGAACCGATCTGAAGCACAAATTTACAAACTTGGGCAATTAGCGTTACTGCACCACCACGCACAGAGCGCCCCTTCAGGTCTGTTTTGAGATGTTCTGTACGAAAATGTTCTTCGGGATCGGTGCTAGGAGGGCTGTTTTTTAAGGACTCTGACAAGGCTGTACCTGTAGTAAGTAATGAAAGAGTATAAGAGTTGACTATTTTGGTGCCGTAGTTTTAAATATTGTTTTAACTCAACAATAGGATAATCGGAAGTGGTTATTTGAGCAATTCTTCCCCAAGAATGTTTTTGCTTAGTAACCTGCTTCCAAGGTCAGCCTGAAGTGAATACTGGCGTAAGTCTGAGCAAATACACAAAAAAAACCCGCACTGGGCGGGTTGGTGAAGTTAAGGAGTTGGCGATCGCAAAGCAACTGATGTTACTGAATTCTTATTTATTCAACTGGCAAAACTTCCATATATGAGATCTTATTGTTGATGCCATCTCCCACATAAGCATAGTCACCAGCCGTGAAAGTCTGACAGCCTTCTTGATCTTCAGTGTCACAAACATAGGCAACTAAACCTTGAGGCACTTTTAACGAGCTAATTTGATCGGTGGGAACAGCTTTAAAATCACCCGCACCGGCTCTGAATACACTTTGTGCAACTGAAAAGTTTTGAGATCTGCCACCAAAGTCCCGCTTTTGATAAGCTTGTACTGCTTGCTCGGATTCAGAACCACCACCGGAGTTGTCAGAACCGCCACCGTTGTTACTAGAACCGCCACCATTGTTACTAGAACCGCCACCGGAGTTATTAGAACTACTGCTTGAAGTTGAGACTCCATTGGGTACTAGCTTGATAATCAGGGGATGATCTGGCACGCCAACAGTCAGATTGTTGAGACGACCGCCATTGGAAGCATCTTGTACTAGAATTGGTGATCCCTTTTCTTTGGGCTTGTAGACTTCTGCATGGCTGATGGGAGTGTTCAGATTGACCGTAACATTTAGGTCATCAACTTTGATGTCATGCTTGCCCTCATTATTCCAGCTATTTGCTTCTTGCCAGAGGATGAGATAGAACTCTCCATTACTCTTCTGCAACAAAGTACTATGTACTCGATCCTCACCAACGCTGAGGCTATAGTCGAGGCTACCCGGATTAAAATTGGCTCCTGGCTCTTTCAACAAGGAAGTCATGTTTTTAATTGCCGTATAAGCTGGTTTGGCTGAGCCGTCGTAGCGGATCAGACCGTAGTTACTTTGATCGCCAGGGTCATTCGACTCATTAGCGAACTCGTAAAGATACGATCTTTTAATGTCGCGGTTGAAGCTTTCTAGCAATAGCCTGGGAATATACTTACCTGCTGCTTCCTCTGATATACCCATTTCATGAGAAAGCTCATTGTGGTAGCCTGTTTCAGTTGACCACTTCGCCAGGCGATTGCACATATTATTAGTATGAGGAATGAAGTAGGTATCGAGATCGATGGTGGGGGCTTGACCTATATTGGGATAGTTATGCATATTGCAGAAATCGCCCCAATCATCTATTAACCCCAATCTGTCTGCATTCTCTCCCCACCCCATCGAAGGTGTGATAACTGGTAGATGCTTGGTAGCAGAATCGTTTTTGATCGTGCGGTACAAGTCTTGCTGGTAATTGTGAGTACCTTCTGGGAATCTTTGACCGTTATATGAGAAATTGAAAAACTCTAAATCGGATTCGTTTGGCCCTTCTACTGCTTCTATTGCGCCTGAGAGAGACTTGACAACATCTAAAACTTCACCCATTGAATTCCCGGAGAAGATGATGTTTGACTTAATCCCAACGGAACCTAGATCCTTAAGTTTATTGAAGAAATCCTGGTCGTTATAGCCACCATCGCGGATGTGACGGATGCCCACTTCCTGCAATTTGCTTTTCATCTCGTCAAACCGCTCGTAAGGCGTACCACCATAAGTGAAATGGGTGTTTACCCCGATGCTATCTACAAAAGAATCAGCACTTTTAGCAGGAACAGGAGCAGCTTGCGCGGCGTTGAACTGCTGCGTTATGATTGAAAATATAGTAGTACTTGCCAAAGTAGCAGCAAAAAGGGCTACGTGCAGGGATTTGCGTTGTGATTTATTGCGTAATTTCACTTCGTAC
Organism: Leptolyngbyaceae cyanobacterium; assembly: GCA_036704105.1. Taxonomy (GTDB): domain Bacteria; phylum Cyanobacteriota; class Cyanobacteriia; order Cyanobacteriales; family Chroococcidiopsidaceae; genus Chroococcidiopsis. The sequence continues at coordinate 24,781 of DATNQH010000213.1, forward strand.
CTCTCAATGGTGTAGTAGTTACTGGTCGAAAACAGACCGCAAAACCATTGCTGTGCTGCACGCAGTACCAGTGCGTCAGCTACTAGCTAAAGGTTTTAGTTAGTTAAAGTTATGACCGTAAATAGAGGCAGCAAATTTTAGGATGATGACTGAGAATGGCTGCCTTTTTTTATTAGCGGTTGAGCTTTGAAATTAATTAGTATCCCCACTGAGTGAGAACAACTAACTAAAAGTAAGGTTGTGCGCTCTGGAAGTGTAGGAAAGTTAAAGGTTGATAAACCAATACACTTCAGCTTCAAAATGAATCGCCCGACCAGTGGAGCGTTCATGAAGCTTTATTCAACCGAACTAAACATAAAGGTAATGTTTGGTTTGCTGGTTATCCAAGCGCAATTTTACGGAACTTCTATTTCAGCGAGTTTTCACTGAGAAGTGTAATTCAAATTAGTATTTGGGAAAAAATACCGGGGTAATTGTACGGTCAAGTTCTGCGTAAATGTTGTTTAAAAATGCTGCTCGTGCAAGTCTTGCAAAGCTAAAGGTGACCGCTTCAAGTTAAATACTTAGTCAAAATATGCCTAATTAGTTATTAAGTGTTATCCCAATAGCATTAACCGATGAGATGTCTTTTTGATTTAGTTTGCTAATTATGTAAAGACAAAGCAAACTAAACGTTTAGTTTTAATTTTCCTTCTGACCAAGCAATTATGCCTAAAATTATTTGAGATTTATTTAAATATCTAGGGGAAGTAATAATGATTACGAAGACTAACTGCTGGCTGTTAGCTGATGTCGGTAATTTCCCCCAGTTAGAATTTTGGAACAAAAAAAGGCGGGCATTGCCCACCCTACTACAACATACTGATAGAGCGCGTTTCTTCTACAAAGGTTGTAATTGCGAATTGATTAATGTACTTGCAGCTTCGCTTTCCACTGGCTTGGAGAAAAAGTAACCTTGGCCATACTCGCATTCCAGTGCGTTGAGTCGAGCTAGTTGTGCGGCTGTTTCTACCCCAGCGACGGTCATATCCATGCCCAAGTTACGAGCGATCGCTATAATTGTTTGCAGTATTTCTAGGCTCTCTTGATCCTTATCAATCTGACTAACCAGGGAGCGGTCGACATTTAAGCGATCAAAGTGTTCGTAACACATCCGATTTGGCAGGCGTTGAATCAAACTCAGGAACGAATAGCCTATACCCAGGTTATCTATTTGCAGCTGAACGCCTAGCGCTTTTAATTGCAAAATCTGTTCGTTGGCAAAGTCCAAATTTTGCAGAATCACATTTTCCGGAATCTCTAGTCTCAAGCTACAAGCATCCAAACCAGTTTTCTGCAAAACTTGGTTAATTTGTTTGCTCAAAAGCGGCTGATAAAACTGTTTGCTTGAGAGATTAATGCTAATTGTCAAAGGCATTTCTGTAGGAAATTGTTCTTGCCATTGACGCATTTGACGGCAAGCTTGGTGCAACATCCACACACCAATAGGGATAATTAAACCTGTTTCTTCAAGTACTGGCATAAATTCTGCTGGTGAAATTATACCTTTAGTGGAGTGATGCCAGCGCAAGAGAGCTTCAAAACCAATAATTCTATTAGTTTGTAAAACTACGATCGGTTGATAGAGAATCTGAAACTTTTGCTGCTCAAATGCTTGCTTTAAATCCTTCTCCAGCGGCGATGGTGTTAGAGCGATCGCATTTATCGGCGTATCTAAGATAGTTTTACGCCTGACTTCTGACACCAAATAATCTGTTGCTATATCAATTTCAGCTTTTTGCTTGAAATCTGCTTTTGCCTCAGTTTTGAGAGATTGAGGTATATATTCAGGAACCAACTGCTGAAGCAAAAAGACGATAAAATTTGCATCATTTTGCCGTGCTGCTTCACAAATAGCTTCTACCAAAGAATCGAGAGTTTTGGGAATAATACTACTGGCGTTTTTAGCAATGACAATTTTTTTATGTTCAGTTGGTTCGTATTTCTCGCCAGGAATAAACAGTTCTTCATAAAGCTTTTCTCCAGGTCTGAGTCCGGAAAACTTAATCTCAATGTCTTTACCTACCTCGTAGCCAGAGAGGCGAATCAAATCTTTTGCCAAGTCAACAATCTTAACTGGCTGTCCCATATCCAACATTAATATCTCGCCACCACGACCTAGGACAGCAGACTGTAACACGAGTTGAACTGCTTCAGGAATAGTCATGAAATAGCGGCAAATTTCCGGATGGGTGACAGTAATTGGTCCCCCCTGAGCAATTTGTTGCTTGAAGGTGGGAACAACACTGCCTCTACTACCAAGTACGTTGCCAAACCGGACGACAACAAAAGGCTTGCCACTCTTTTTAGCCGCTTGCAACACTAGCATTTCGGCAGTTCTTTTACTTGCTCCCATGATATTGGTGGGATTCACTGCCTTGTCTGTGGAAATCATGACAAAGTGATTCACTTTGTATCGCAAGGCCAGATCCAACAAGTTTTTTGTGCCTAAAACATTATTAGTGATTGCTTCGGGTGAGTTTAATTCCATCAGCGGTACGTGCTTATGAGCCGCAGCATGGAAAATTATGTCGGGTTTAAATTGTTCAAAAGCGTGTTCTAGACGTGACGGAAATCGAATATCGGCAATGAAGCAAGCCACCCGGGGTATATGTGCTTGAGCGGTGTCATCTTGTCTGAGTGCTGCTAAAACTCTTTCTAGCTCTTGTTGGATAGTGAACACAGAGTTTTCTCCGTGTCCTACGAGCATTATTTCGGCTGGGTGGCACTTGAAAACTTGGCGACAAAGTTCGCTACCAATCGAACCTCCTGCACCAGTGATCAGTACTTTCTTACCTTGGATGAAATTCGATACTTTTTGGACATCGGTTTGTATCGGTTCTCGCCGCAGCAAATCTTCAATTTTGATGTCCCGAATGCTTTCTATGCCTACACGACCGTTGATTATTTCATTGATTCCGGGTAGGGTGCTGGTGCGAATGCCAACAGATTGACATATTTCTACAATTGCTCGGATTACCTCTCCAGAAGCACTAGGCATAGCAATGATGACGCGGTTGATGCCCAGACTCCCCACAAATTTGGGAATAGTATGGCGATCGCCAACTACAGGCAATCCGCGAATGTATAATTTTAATTTGGTTGGATCGTCGTCAATGAAGGCGATCGGATAAATATTCAGTTGCGGGTCTTGTTGCATCTGCTGTACCAAGTGTACCCCCGCGTTTCCCGCACCTACGATCAGTACACGCTCGTCGTGATTAGAGTTTGTTTGTTTTTGGCTGGCTCTTTCAACAGCACGAATACTGAAACGTAAACCGCCAACAAACAGCAAGCTAAGTATTCCATCAAGCAGTGGTAGCGTTCGCGGTAGATTGGTGTCTGACAAGTTTAACCAGTGATTGTGAGCATACACAACAAAAGTTTCCAGCACGATCGTTGCTGCTGCTAGCATGATGATTTGAGTTAGTTCATCAATGCTGGCGTAACGCCAGTATCGTCTGTAGAAACCAAAACTATAAAGTACGCTCAGTTTTATTGCCAAAAACAGCGCCGTGATCGGAATTAGCTCGAATCCGTATATATTAAAAATGTTAAAAATATTAAACTGATCTAAACGCAGTGCTAGTGCCAATAAAGGCGCAATCAAAAAGGCAATTGCATCAATGGCAATAAAATGTCTGTTTTTTAGTTTAAATAAAGCTTGGGATATTCTCTCTATCATTAACCTCACCTTTTGAGCGCTTCTGCATAATTTGACAAATTAATCCTGCTTAATACTGCTTGTTAACTCTAGGTTCTCTTTTATAAGTAACTTCGTTGAAACAATATTAAAAGTAGCATATTCACACTATTACATCAGTTTTTTCTATTGCTTAACTCTTTGTAAACAGTGTCTCGATTCTCTAATTAAGATACTAAATTATTAACTTATTTACTTTCTTTAACCACATTTATGGTTTTGTGTCCAGCCTAATTAACTCAAGCTTGCCATAGACCTCAGAGGAATTTTTGCCAATTTGTCACTATTTTTTCACTCTTATTGGGTTGGGCATAAAAATATTACTGGATTTAATAATTGCCAGATTGATTAAGCTTTTTAAAACCTTGACTTATGTATTAAATCTGAGTTTTAAATCATCCTTTTGCTTAATAAATTATTGTTAATTAATTTTCAATTTCTTTAAGTCTACAATTTAGTTAATGTTAAAACAATATCACGATTTGGGTACACCTTTAAAATATTTTTACATGAGGTTCACATAATCTTTAAAAATGAATTCACGTAAATTTAGAAGAAATGTTACTAAAAAGCTTTACCACTACCTAAAGTATTATTCGCAAGTTAAATTACTACGATCAAACGCAAACAAAACCAGTAGCGTATTTTTCTAATCACACAATTAAAGGTATTAAAAATTACAAATTTTGCTGTTGCTTATAAGCAGCTTGAATGGTGGAATTAAGCGAAAAAATTTAATTTATACTTAGAAAAAGTAGTAGTGTTTTAGACTAAAAATGTCAACTTTAAAAACTTAACCTTGGCTTAAGTTGCTACTTGGAGCTAAAAAATCAACGCTGTTCTACACAGCCGCAAGAGACTCTCTCCGAGCCAGGGCAAATTTTGGGCGCTGTCATGTCACTATAGAAAAGGAAGAGAGAATTTATTTGACAGTTTGGCTGACAAGCACAGTGCAAATTACATTTTTAGGAACTAGTTCTGGTGTACCAACGCGATCGCGCAATGTTTCCAGCGTCGCCCTGCGTTTACCGCAACGTGCAGAGCTATGGTTGTTTGACTGTGGTGAAGGCACTCAGCATCAAATCATCCGCAGTGACTTGAAAATCAGTCAAATCTGCCGGATTTTTATCACCCATATGCATGGCGATCATATCTTCGGTTTGATGGGGCTTTTAGCTACCTGCGGTTTAGCAGGTAATCCTCACCGAATTGATATTTATGGTCCACCTAAATTAGATGAATATCTCCGCGCCTGTAGCCGTTATTCCCAAACTCATTTGTCCTATCCGCTGCAAGTCCATACTGTACAGCCTGGAGTAGTCTACGAAGATGAAGAATTCACTGTTAGCTGTGAGCGATTAGAGCATCGTGTTCCAGCCTTCGGCTACCGAGTAGCGGAAAAAGACCGTTCAGGGCGCTTTGATGTCGAAAAGGCGAAGGCGTTGCAAATTCCTCCGGGCAGAGTCTACGGTCAGCTAAAGCGAGGTGAAACAGTAACGCTGAACGATGGACGAGTAATTGATGGAGCTTCTTTGTGCGGCCCTACCGAAGAGGGACGCAAGATTGCTTACTGTACTGACACCATTTACACTGAAGCGGCGGTATCCCTGGCACAAGATGCAGATCTGTTGATTCACGAAGCGACTTTTTCTCACCAGGATGCTGAATTAGCATTTCAGCGCTTGCATTCGACATCAACAATGGCAGCTCAAGCGGCTTTAGCAGCGCGAGTCAAGCGGCTAATTATGACTCATTTTAGCCCCCGCTATGCACCGGGAAATGACATTGAGTTGCAACATTTGCTTTTAGAAGCGCGGGCAATTTTTCCTCAAACAGATATGGCTTATGACTTTATGAGTTATGAAGTACCGCGACGACGGCAAACTGAGTTAACTCAAGTAAATGCTTAATTTATAAATTCTGAATGATGAATGCTGAGTGCTGAATCTAGCATTCATCGCGCGATCGCTCAGGATTTACCAGATCTCCTATTCTGAAGCCGATCGCGGATATCCATTAGTTGTGCTTGCGAGTTGACAGGCGATCGCGGTGGCGGAAGTTCGGTATTAGGCCAATTGGACAGATCGTTACACGGACAGGATAATGGCGGCATTCCTACATCACGTACTGGGATTGGCATAGCACAACGGGCGCAGGGATTTATCACCCACTCTGAGGTCAATAGTTCAGCTATTGTTTCTTGCGTTCCCTCTAGATAACAATCTCCCGACTCTGGTGAAGTAAGAAGCTGCCAACAGTTTTCAAAAGCTTGACTATAGCGATCGCCCTGAAACACAGGTTGTGGGAGTAAACTTTCTTGCCCATTACGAATGAGAACACCCTTGCCCAACTGAAACCAGTAGGCAAGATATTGCCTTACTTCTTGTGCAGATGCCATTGTATTCATGAATAATAAATTTTAGTTTAAATTCAGTTGTAAATAGTCGGAAAAAATATTCTAATTCTATGCTATCTCCTAAAAGGAGGTGTTGCTGGCAAAGGAAAACCGAGAGTACTAAGGTTAAGAACGTGACCTCCTGTTACTAAGTATACGGGATGGGCGATCGCGCCTAAACGCCGAACTAAATTGCCCAGGCGATCGCGAAATTTTCTCCCACTGGCAAAGGCTGGCACTACGCCCCAAGCAGTTTCCTCTGCGACTATAATCGCATCCCTAGTTCCGATCTGCTCTAAAGTTAAGATTAAATTTTGCTCTGTCGAGTCCCAATTAGTGTTATCTTCTTCCAGCAAATTAGCCACCCAAGTACCCAAGGAATCAATTAGAAGGCAACTAAAGGAGGGAGTGGTTGTAATAGCTTCCACTAAGTTTTGCGGCTCTGACAGAGTTACCCAGTCTGGCGGACGGCGATCGCGGTGTCGTTCAATCCGTGCCACCCACTCTGAATCGGTTGGCTCGACTTTAGCCGTTGCTAGATAAATCACAGGTTTACCAGATTCAAACGCCAGGTTTTCTGCCCATTCACTTTTGCCAGATCTTGCAGGTCCGGTCACTAAAATGACTCTACCTAAAGTAGGAGTTTCGGAATTCATCTTTAACAGTTAAAATTGTCGCCATTGAGCAGAATTTCCAAGTAGGAAGTTAATGGTTCATTATTAATTGTAAATACATATTTACAGTTAACTATTTAACAATCATCTAAAAAGTATTTTCAGGAATTATTTAGGATCGCCGTAGTTAGCCAGTTACAATGAAAAACGCTTTAAAACGGATTGAAGAAGCCTTAAACCAATTAGAAAAGCTGAAGAATACTGCTAATCCGCAACCAAGTGCTGCCAAAAAACGCACTTACTCATTTGAAATCTTCCTGAAAACGGCAAAAAGCGATTCTGACGTACAGCAACAGAGTGATTCTCCTCAACCAACACCAGACGCAGCCAAAACACCCGAATTACCTCATCTCACCTCTGCTAGTAACAGTTGCCCACTTTTAGTTGAACAAACAAGTCTAGAAATTAACTCTTTAGCAGAAAATTCTACAGCTGATATAGATGACGAGGCAAAATTTGAGCAAGTCTTACGTCAAATTCAAGATCTCTATTATGAAGGTCCAATTGTAGATGGTTGGTTAGAATATTACCCCCCAGCACCAGCAGCCGAAAACTCCACGCTACGGGAAATTTCATTTGAGCGGGTAATTGATAATGTAGAAGCGTTTGGTAGTGACTCATTAGAGCAAGAAACCAACAGCTTACCTGGTGCTAGTTACCGTCTTTGTGGTTTGGATGCATCTGGTAAGCAATGGTCTTATCCTTGTCCTTTAGATCAACTACCAAGTGTGAGTATGGCGATCGCTCGTTACCAGCAGCTACAACAACTGTTGCAACAAAAGCAGGAACTCGATCAAAGAATAAAGGCTAAAGGATGAAAACTTTTACTTCATACAGACGTAGCAGTGCTACGTCTGTACTTATACTTCATACTTTTTTATTCATTCATATTGCGATAAGTAGCAACTGCTGAGGGTGAAATCCGGTTCAAATATCGGAATATCCAATATTTAAATATTGTGTCCAAAATTACTGGGAACGTAGCAATAAATAGGAAAATGAAATCGTGATTTTCAGGCAGTCCAAGATGCCGGGATACATTTGATAAAATTACTTCCCAGCCGTGTGGTGAGTGGAAGCCTACAAAGACATCTGTACACAAAATAATGATAAATGCCTTAGCGCTATCGCTCAAACCGTAGACTATCTGATCGAAAAAATCCTTCAATACAGCAAGTTCTCTCTTGCTTACAAGCAGCAGCCAAACAAAAGCTCCAACAGCTAGCATATCTGCGAAAACATTTTTAACCGCATTAGCTCCCTCGGCTCGGAATTCCTCAGCTAATTCGTGTACTTTCTCCTTCATCTTCTCTTCGGTTTTTTCTGGAGAAGGTTGGATTACTCCATTTAATAAATTTTGAAATTTGATTTTTTCCTCAAATCTTTGCATTTCCAGCAATGCTTTTTCTTCCATTTCAGAATTGATGAATATTTCAGCCTCTTCGGGACTTCTAAAGCGGTCAACAATTGGACTAATAATTAAATTTTTTGATACCTGAAATGTCAAAAATGGTACTATAATTAATAGTAAAACCAATCTGACAGAAATTAATGTTCGTCGCTGAGAAGCACGAAATTTCTCAACTACTTCTCTTTCTGCATTTGGGTCTAATTCAACTTTCAGGCGATTTAATGTACTTAAAATAGAGCGGGGTACTACACTTGTTTCTTCTGTTTTACTAGTTACTTTTTTAGGAACACTAATAGATGTTACTGGTTGTTCTGCACTCCTTAACAACGGGTCATTTGGATCATTTATTACGATTTGTGGGGTTCTTACCGGGGAAGATATATTTTTTTCTTCCGCGTTATATTTCGATACTACTTCATCAATAAATCTGAGTTTTTCCAGAATTAAAGAGGGATTATTCGTAGATTGAATCGCAAAAGAGTCTTTCGCCGACGTAGTGCCATCATTTCTAGATAGTTTGGTGATGGTTTGATTTGAACTACCAAAGATTCCACGACTTGCATTAAATTCTACAAGTCTCATGCGAATAGTTTTTAGGTGCTTTTTCAGTTCTGACTCAAAATAAGCCATAACGCCACCGCCATAGTTAGCGAATTCAGGCGCTATTTTCTTGCCATTGAAGTGTTCTTCCTCAATCGCTTTGATTAGTAGTGCTGCTTTGTAGGCTTCATCTAGCGATCGCTCCGGTGTATCGAGATACCATTGTTGAGCGCTGCGTAGATAAGAGTAAACTTGTTGTGTCCAACTAGACTTTTTCATCGCCAGTAAGTATCCAGCTTTGATGGGAAATCTTAAACTCAAGCTAGTGTACGAGGTATCTTAACAAATCTTCGAGGATACAGTTAGTGCTATCTGATTCTATTTGGATAATTGGTTCTAGTCGCAGTGGTAAGACGACTCGTTTAGTCGATCGCTTCTGTAGATGGGTAGAAAGTGAAAGTCATATACTGAAAAAATCTTCTATCCGCAGACAGATACATTCGGGAAGTGAAAGCATACCTCAACGCTTACATACTCAAGCAAGCGTTCCAGCAGTTTTGGTTTTGGCTGCAAATGACGATAATCGTAGGGAATTGGCAGATTCAATTGTGACAGCTACAGGCGGGAAATATCCAATTCGCGCCAAGACACCACTGGGTTTTTTTCAGGATGAAGTAATTTTATTCTGGCCTTTGCTAATTGGGGTATTGAACCTAAAAGCACAGTTTCCCGTTAGGCTACGCCCAGAAACCGAGCAAGAATTAGCAACTCTTCTTTGGCATCAGCAATTAGATGAAGAAATTTTACTCCCGATTGGCATAAGTGAATCCCGATTAGTGCGTCGTCTTTTGGATATCTTCCAACTAGCAGCTTACAGCGGTACACCAATTGAGGAGATTGCTAGTGTTCTGGCTGCGATGGAAGCAGGGGGAGCTGAGGGAGCTGAGGGAGAAACTTTAATCCAAAATCACGCCACTTCCTCCACTTGGGGAGACTGCTCTGAGCGAGTGGCGACAAAATCCAAAATCCAAAATCTCCACACCCTACTATTACAGTGGCGTAACTGGTGTTGGGAACGAGGGTTTCTGACTTATGGAATTACTACTGAGCTTTACTATCGCCACCTTCTACCTAACCCGTATTACCAACAGTATTTAACTCAAAGGTTTCGGCTTGTACTGGCGGATGATGTAGATGATTATCCAGCGATCGCCCGCGATCTATTTGAATTTCTTCTCGATCAAGGAGCAGTTGGGGCATTTACATATAATTCTGACAGTGCTGCACGCTTGGGGTTGGGAGCCGATCCCAATTACCTCAAAAAACTATCACAGCGGTGCGTGATCGAAACTTTAAGCCAACATTCGAGTTCTTTAGCAGAGACGCTAGCAGAGCCAGTAGTGGAATCAGTCACCCAGCCGATGGTGCTGTTAAATTTACCAGAGTCGGTGCAGACGCTGCAAACTACTTCTCGTGCGGATTTATTGCGACAAACAGCTAAGTTAATTATTCAGGCGGTACAGTCGAAAGAAGTACAACCGCAAGAAATAGCAGTAATTGCTCCAGGTTTAGATGCGATCGCGCGCTACACCCTAGTTGAAATCTTATCCAAACAGGGAATCCCCGTAGAGTCTCTCAACGACCAACGCCCCCTAATTAGTTCGCCCATCATCAGAGCGCTACTTACCCTACTTGCCTTAGTCTATCCCGGCTTAGGACGGCTAGTAGATCGGGATGCAGTAGCTGAGATGTTAGTGGTACTTAGTACAAAGCAAGAGGTACGAGGTACGAGGCAAGAAGGAGAATTGTCTGTTGGTAGCATAGATCTGGAAGCTAACGAAAAATCAAACCTCTCACCTCTCACCTCTCACCTCTTGCCTCTTATCGACCCAGTGAGAGCTGGTTTAATTGCGGATTACTGCTTTGAACCGCATCCTGATCGCCCGAATTTGTTGCCTGTGACAGCATATGACCGCTGGGACAGGCTGGGATATGCTGCAACTGCGGCTTATGGGCAGATTGTCGAGTGGATTGAGCAACAGCGATCGCACTGGCAACAGCGTCTCCTCCCCAGTCCAATTTTGCTGTTAGATCGAGCGATTCAGAAATTTTTGTGGAATGGTAGCAATCTTCCTTATGACCAATTGGCAGCTTTACGGGAATTGTTGGAAACTGCCCAACATTACTGGGAAGTTAATACTCGGTTGCAGCAGATAGAGCATTCTCAATTGGAGTTTAGTAATGAGAATATCACACCTCATGCTACTATTGCTCAATTTATCCAATTGCTACGGCGTGGAGCCATTACGGCTAATCCTTATCCGGTTCGTCCCATAGGTCCCGCCAGTCGCGCTGTCACCTTAGCGACCATCTTCCAATATCGTTCTAGTCGGCGGTTTCATCGCTGGCAATTTTGGCTAGATGCTGGCTCACCACTGTGGTTGAGTGGTGGTGCAGCAACTTTGTATGGTGCGCCGTTGTTTTTACAGCATCGGTACGGAAAACCTTGGACAGCAGAAGAGGAAATGAATGCAAATGACGAGAGACTAGGGCGAATTTTGCGGGATTTGCTGGGGCGTGTGGGAGAGAGGGTTTATCTATGTCATAGCGAGTTGGCTGTGAACGGTCAGGAACAGAATGGCCCATTGTTACCTTTGGTGAATGCAGCAGTTCCCATTGCTTCTGAATCTGTACTCGTTTGATTGCCTAATCCTCGTCTTGAGTTAAATATTTTTCTTGATGTCTGTCATTAGTCACTAGTGCTTGGTCCTTTGTAGTCACAAATGATTAATGGCAGTCTTGGTCAGAAATATTGCATATCAGCCGATATTTTGCTGTAAAAATGTCTACTAAGGATTTTTCTCGTTGGCGTTGCTGGGAGTGACAATGTATCCTTTTAAGCCATAGCTAACTAAACCCATATATTCGTAGAAAACCATTGCGGCTTGTTTGGGAGTAGCTAGATCGGATGGTAGCGGGCTGGTATGGGGAAAAACTTTAAACCCTAGATTGCTGAAAGTCCTCAGCGAGCGCAACATATGGGGTGGATCGGTAACTAACAGAATTTTTTTCACCCCTCGTTGTTGCAATACTGATCCGGTGAAAAGAGCATTTTCTTCCGTAGTGCGAGAACAAGTTTCTTTTGCCAATGCTGATTCAGGAATACCTTTCTTTTTGAGTTCGGACTCAATTTCACCGCCGTCTCCCGCACCACTGGCAAAAATTAAAGGTGCGCGACGATTCTGCCAAAGTTCAGCCGCAACTGTAACTCTGGAAGGTCTTAATGTCTCTCCCCGACCTAAAATCACGATCGCGTCTGTCTTCACACCCGGATCGTCTGGTACGAATGCAACTAGCCCTTTATTTGCTAATGCGATCGTTAAAGGAAAAGTAGCAATAAAATAAATCAGTAATAAAGCCCCTCCCAGACGAATTAATTGTCGCTTCCAAACTATTTTTGGCAATATCCAGGGTGTTAATGTAACAGTTGTGAGTGTCACTACTACTAGTGCAGGAGTCATTAGCCAGTTCAAAAGCATTGACTTCATCACTAGCCAATGGCTAGCAGATTGAGTACATAAGGCTAAGTCAAGCATTAACATTAACCCTCAGACAGTAAATGTACTTATGGACAGTATATTAAGTCATGTAAAGAATAATTGCAAAATTTGAACCTGCCCATAAAAACAGACAGCAACAAAATACTTACTATCCGCAAAAAAATAAGTATAGTGATATACCTAAAATTACTTCGACATCTTACTATTACCTAGCCTGTAAGCAGTCTCGAATTGATTGAACTAAGCAAATCGTTTCAGTCTCAGTCAATCCACGACTAAATCAATAAGCAATGACATAATTCTATTTAAGAGTTCTTGCACTGATTTAATAAATAGTCTATTTGAAACTCGCCGATCGGGAAAAATTCTACAATACGCTCATCGTCGCCTTGGTAAGTCAAACAAATTCGTAAATAACTAGGCGGCTTGTAATCTAACCGATCTGCCCACTCAATCGCCACAATTCCCAAGGGTAATTCTATTCCTTCCCAATAGCTTTCTAACTGCATAGCTGCCACTTCTTGCAGTTGCAAACGATACAAATCTAGATGATAAAGCGGCAAGCGTCCTTCTGTATATTCATTGATTAAAGTGAAGGTAGGACTAACAATAGACTCAGTAATACCTAGCCCTGTACCCATACCTTGCACTAAAGTGGTTTTGCCACTACCTAGATCGCCTTCTAAGAAAATTACAGTGCCAGGCTTAAGCGATCGCCCTAAAGTTATACCAAGCGATCGCGTCGCCTCTGCACCTGCCAAACTAAATTTTATCAATCGCTCTTTCTCCCCCTGCATCCCCTGCTCCCCCTGCATCCCCTGCTCTTTTAAGCGCCCCTATAAGCCTTTTGCGCCCGACCATACCATCGTATTAGCACTCCAGCCAAGCGCTGGGAATTATGGCGTACCAAACCATCTTCATCCTCATCCATCACATTAGCGAGGATAATCCGCCGCTTCAAGTGGGCTACTTCTTCGCGATCGACAAACACAGGATGGGAATTTTCTTGGGCATAGCGGTATAAACTTTTTTCAGAAGGAAGTTGCTTTTGTACCAAGACAGCACTAAATAGCTGTTGTCCGCACGCAGCATCGATCGCGCGAATATGGTCAGCAACAGAGTAACCTTGAGTTTCCCCTGGCTGAGTCATGATATTACAAACATAAATAGAAGGTATGGCATGAGTTCCCTTACCATGACACCGCTTGCCGATCGCATGAGCAATTTCTGGCACTAACAAATTTGGAATCACACTAGTATATAAACTGCCAGGACCGATGATAATATAATCAGCTTCCTCAATTGCTTGTAAGGCTCTGGGTAAGGCGGGAGGATTGGCAGGAACGCAGCCAAGTCTGACAATATTACCCCCCGCTTTAGTGATACTTGACTCGCCCTCAATTCGGCGACCATCACTTAATTCTGCCCACAGCCGCACATCACTTAAAGTTGCTGGTAGTACTTGACCCCGTACCGCTAACACTTTAGAACTAGCAGCGATCGCTTGTTCTAAATCCCCAGTAACTTCACTCATAGCGGTCAGGAACAGATTACCAAAACTGTGACCTGTCAACCCATCTCCAGCCTTGAAGCGATACTGAAACAGTTCTGTTAATAGCTTCTCCTCTGACGCAAGTGCTGCTAAGCAATTACGAATGTCTCCAGGCGGTAATACACCTATTTCCCGTCGCAACCGCCCTGAAGAACCACCATCATCTGCTACGGTGACAATAGCGGTAATATTAGCGCTATATGTCTTTAACCCTCTTAACAAAGTTGATAATCCCGTACCGCCGCCAATTGCCACAATTTTTGGTCCCCGGTTCAAACGGCGATAATTCAACAGCACGTCAATCAGTTCTTCGTCTCCGTCTGATCGGAGTACTTCGGTAATTGAACCTACTGTTCGGGTTTGTCCCCAAAAAATCAATAACAGACCCCCCAGCAGCACTAAAGGGCCGCTGATATAGTTAGGGACGGTGGTTGCGATCGCTGTCAGAATTTCTTGAATTAACTGAATTGCATAAAAAATTGGGGTCAGTTTAATCCAAATCGCCAGACCTAAACTCGTCAGCAGAACACCAGTGGCACTAATGAGCAACCAACGTTTGATCGACAAACCAGGAGATAACCACTTGAACCATTGGCTTACCCGATAGGAAGTGCGGTGGCGTGATTCCTGCCTAAAATTTTTTAGAACTCTTTTAATAAAACCGATTGACATAGCTGGTATGGGGCAGGGTGATATGAAAATGTATAACAGAGGATTGACCAACTAAAAACTAATTTAATTGACAAATTTTTCGCAAAAATGGCGCTCGTGTAGGTAAAGAGGGAGTAGGGATTTACTAGAAGCGACTATAAAGTAGTTTTAAGTTTTAAGTTATAGCGAATTGTGCGGAAAAACGCGATATATTGCATTTCTACAACTCATAATTCAACAGGCGTTATTCATTAACCCGCCTGTGCGGGTATGGGGTAAGGGTAAGGAAAAAAGGTGAAAGGTGAAAGGCGAATTTTAGGATTAGACCCAGGACTAGCAATTTTGGGATTTGGAGCAATTTGCTGCCAAACGGAAGATGCAATCGCTATAAAGACAAATAATAATGCCATCACTTCAAGCAACATAGTAGTAACTCCAGTGCAGCTACTTGATTTTGGTGTAATTAAAACTACTGCTGACACTGAAATCGGTAAACGGCTCTGTACAATTTATGAGGACTTGCACACCATACTAAAAGAATGGCAGCCAGATTTGGTAGCAATTGAAAAACTCTTTTTTTACCGTATGGCTAGCACTATCTCAGTGGCACAGGCGCGGGGCGTACTCATGCTGGTATTAGCCCAGCATCACGTTCCCTATGTTGAGTTTACACCTGCTCAAATCAAACAAGCGCTCACTGGTTGGGGTAATGCAGATAAGTACGAAGTGCAACAAGCTGTGGCGCGGGAGTTGAATTTAGACTACATTCCACATCCTGATGATGCCGCCGATGCTTTAGCAGTGGCGCTAACAGCGTGGTTTCAAATTTAGGAACTGGGGGCTTAGGGCTTGGGACTAGATATGAGGATGGGGAGATGGGGGACTTGAATAGTTTTGAGTTAAATGAGTGTTTTTTAACTCAAAACTTAGAACTTAAAACTTAAAACTGGAGCGAAGCGACTCAGCCCCCAGCCCCTAATCCCTCCTTCGGGTGTTGACGATCAACAAAGTGTCTACCTAAAAATGAATAAAAATTGTAGATCGGTAAAATACTGTTATACAGGCTTTTTCCTATGGTTTCACTTGCTCGTAAAAATCTACTTGAAGATATTCCCCGCTTCCTTGTGGCTCAAGCGGGCATTATGTTTGCCGTCAGCTTAGTCACAATTCAAACGGGAATCTTCAATGGATTTACTCGCTCGACTTCGTTGTTAATTGACAATTCTAATGCCGACATTTGGGTTGCTTCAAATACTCTGGTACACACTGCACTAACACTGCCCATTCCAGCCACTTCCGTGAGTCAGGCTCAACGAGTTGCTGGTGTCGATAGAGCAGAAGCCCTAATTGCCAAAGGAGCTATTTGGCATCAAAATAGCAACGAAATTAATCCAGTCAGAGCGATAGGATTTGATCCTAAAGGGGAATTGTTTAGACCGAGAAATATTACTCAAGGTAGTTTGAGCGAACTGGAAAAGCCTTACACCGTTATGTTGGATTCAAGTAACCTGAAATCCTTGGATGTAAACAATATAGGTGATGTGGCTCAAGTGAATTCAATACCAACTCGTTTAGTTGGTTTAACCCAAGGGAATCGTTCTATCAGTTCAGATCCTTTTGTTTTTAGCTCGTTGGAGAATGCCAACGCTTATGTAAATTCTGGGCAGAGTACTCGTCTTTCCTGTAAGATGCAATCGGGTTCGGAGGACATTCAGTGTACTAACACTTTTGAGAAAGCCCAGCAAACCACTTCTTCACCCAAACCGTTAACTGACTCAGACAGCATTACTTTTGTATTAATTCGAGCTAAACCAGGGCAGGATTTACAGGTACTCAAGCAGAGGCTGGAAGCCGCCATACCAAATAGTCGTGCTTTTACAAAAGCTGAATTAACCAGAAAAACTCAAAGGTTTTGGCAGAAGCGAACTGGCTTTGGATTTATTCTCGGCTTAGGGGCTGCTGTGGGTGTTATTGTCGGCGGCATTATTGTTGGTCAAATTCTCTATTCTTCTGTGTCTGACCATTTGAGAGAGTTTGGAACGCTCAAGGCAATGGGTGCGTCTGATTGGAATATATATGGTGTGATTGTGGAGCAAGCGCTGTGGATGGCAGTTTTAGGTTATTTTCCTGGCATGGTTCTTTGTATGGGCTTGGGTGCTTGGACTTTTGCCACTCAAGGAATCGTAATTTTAATTACGCCGCTGACTGCAATCGCTGTTTTTGGTATCACAGTAGCAATTTGCATCGGTTCGGCTGTGTTTGCAATTCAAAAGGTGACGCGCGTCGATCCAGCAATCGTATTTAAAGCATAATTTGAGCAAATTTTAAGATAAATTTCAAGCTCTATTTATCTACCTTTTTATATAGATGAACTCTTAAGGGCTTATTCCTAAAAGTCCTATCTCTATAGATAGGTATTCAGTAAAATAGATAGTATGTAACATTACTTAATAAGTTTATATTTCCGCTCAAGCTTGTTGAAATTTAAACCTTACTTGTTTAAAAACTTACACTAATGACTGTTTCTTTAACTACACTTACTACTTCAAAAAAGAACCGCCAAAAGGTTACTAGTCCTTCAATTGGTTCAAATTATCCTGAAGCTTCAGCTATTGTTGCCGAAGGAATAGAGATGACATTCGAGTTAGGAAAACAGCGTTATCAAGTCCTTAAAGGAATTAATTTAGTCATCAAAAGTGGTGATATCCAATTATTAATGGGGCCTTCTGGTTCAGGCAAAACTACTTTGCTGTCAATTTTAGCTGGATTACTCACACCAACTGAAGGACAAGTCTATCTTTTGGGACAAGAAATTACTAGGATGTCTAGAGAAAAACTAGCAAAATATAGACTTGAGAACGTTGGCTTTATTTTTCAGGGTTTTAATTTGTTTCCGGCGCTAACAGCAGCCGAGAATGTTGAATTAGTACTGAATTATAAAGGTATTACTAGAGGAGTAGCCCGCAAACAGGCGCAGTTGCTACTTGAACAAGTGGAGTTGGGTAGTTATGCAAATCAGAAGCCAAGCGATCTCTCTGGAGGGCAAAAGCAGCGAGTTGCGATCGCCCGTGCTTTAGCGGGTAATCCTAAATTGATTATGGCAGACGAGCCAACAGCTGCTTTAGATTCCCAAAGCGGACATAATGTCATTCAGTTGCTGCGCACTTTAGCAAAGGAACAAGGCTGTACTGTTCTGATGGTAACTCACGATCCTCGAATTATTGATGTAGCCGATCAAGTTTCCTATCTGGAAGATGGGGTGTTGAAGAAATGATGAATAATGAATTATGAATCATTACTCGTTACATAGTGAGAATGTGATTTGAATTCAAATCTTAAAACGTTTTTGCTACTTGAAATCTATCTCCTCACTCTGTGGAGTAGGACAGAAAACCTGCTCCTGGTACAGGCAGGATGCCTATACCACAAGTCATAAAATAGTTTTGAGATAGTGTCTTATTACTAACCACTAGTAACGTTCTTTCAGCATTCATCATTCAGCATTTATAGTTTCGACTATCTCAGTCAGAGTTTGTGAAACTGAACGCGGTTGCCAACCTAATTCTTTTCTAGCTTTAGTTGCATCTACGCGGACACAGCGATCATAAACATAGTGAACTCGTTCCCGGCTCAGGGGTGGTTGCCAATTGAGTAAACGTCCGACTGGATCGAGTATGTTTCCTGCTAGCTTAACTAGGGGTTTGGGTGCTTCGCCGGGGACGGGAATCCCTGTTAATTTAGACAGAATTTCAAACATTTCTCTGGTTTTTAAGTCACCAGCGGAAATGATATAGTGTTCTCCTGGTTTAGCTTTTTGGGCTGCTAAAATCATAGCATTGGCTAGATCGTCAACATGGACAATGCCAGTAATGCGATCGCCTCCAGCCCATAGCTTGAGTCTACCTCTAAGAAATTGCTTTAAAACCGGGCCAAAATGAGGATCGTCAGCGCCAAAAATTCCTGAAGGCATAACGCTAACAACAGACAAACCTTGAGCAGCAAGTCGATCTACTATTTGTTGCGCTTCGTATTTCGTGCTGTCATAAGCTGAGGAAAAGTTTGTTTGGGTGCGGTTAAAAGTTTCATCGATGACTTTGCCTTGAGTGTCACCATAGATGCCAATAGTGCTACAGTAAACGACTTTCGACACTCCTAATTCTTGGGCAACTTCCATTACGGCGCGGGTTCCCTCTACGTTTACCCGTTCCATTTCGGCGGCATTTACTAACCCAAGCTCGACATAAGCAGCAGTGTGAAATACTGTGTTTACCTCAGACATTGCCTTTCGCAAAGCATCGCGATCGGTAATATCTCCGTATACTAACTCAAAGGAGCGATCGACCAGACGGGTTAGGTTGCTCGACTTGCGGACTAAACCAACAACAGAGTCACCTCGCTGTTGTAGAATACTGACTAAATGAGAGCCTGTAAAGCCGTTTGCTCCAGTCACTAGCGCTTTCATAAAGCTTTTTCGTAGATTCGGTAAGTCTTATAAATCTTACCTCCAGAGGCTTCGATTAGTTTCCGGGAGGGAAAATTATCCTCGAAAGCGTGTCCTAGTTCGGCTCTTTTATAGGGTTTACCTTTTTGAATTCCGCCCCGCATTCCTAAATAAATCAAAGCCAGAGGAACCATTTTCCGGCGATACTCTGGCAAAGAGCAAATTACAATTACTCGTCCTTGGTCAATTTGACGGCGATACCATAGAAACTTGAGAATTCCTAACCAATTGAACTTTCCATTAAGGTGCTTCAGCGGAATATTGTAATCAGGTAAACCCATGAAGAAGCCAATCATTTCGCCATTGTATTCAGCGATTGGGAAGACATCTGGATCTATTAGGCTCTGTAGATCCTTAGCTTCTTCCATGAATTCTGCCTCACTGCGCGGGGTAGAACTCCAGTTATTGGCAAAGGCGCGGTTAAATAGATGATAGATAGCGATCGCATCCTGCTCAAATTCCTTACCCTTGGTTCTAATGGGACGGAAGTTGACACCAGATTTACAAGCGATTCTATATGCTTTATCAAATTCTGTTGGTAAGGGTTTGTCTAAAGGAAAATCATATGCATAAGCATCTTTAGCTTTATGCCAACCATCCCGTTCCATAAACTCTGGATAGTAGGGTGGGTTGTATGGCATCATCACCATTGGTGGTGAGTCAAAGCCATCGACTAAAAATAGACATTTGTTATGGGTAGATAGATCAATTGGTCCCCTAACAACTGTCATGCCTTGCTGACGCAACCACTCACAGGCGGTATCCAGCAAAGCCCCAGCTACTTCAAAATCTTGAATGCATTCAAAATAACCAAATACGCCAACATTCTGCCCCTCTCGTTCAATCAAGCGCTGATTGACAGCTGCCACAATTCTTCCCAGCGGAGGTTTGTTTGTTGCTTGAGAGACAGCGATAAACTGCTGTAACTTCCCATAGTTGAAAAAGGGGTTACTAAGGGTAAAATCCTTAGCAATACTGCTACGAATTGGCGGCACCCAGTTAGGATCGTTGGCGTATACCCGCGATGGCACATCCAGAAACATTTCATTTTCTTCTGGAGTGGTGACAGCGCGGATTTCAAAAGTTGAAGATTTCGTTAGCACTGCGATCGCACCTATAAATTAGCTATTAGCTGTCATTAGTCATTAGTCATCGGTCATTAGTCGTTAGTCAAGAGTATAGACAATAGACTTTAGACAAAGGACAAACAACAAATGACTTATGACAAATTAAGCACTAATCATTGGTTTATACATCAAATCCCTAGTTGCTACCATGCCTTCAACTAAACGATCCATTTCTTCCTGGGTATGAAGGGCGTTAACGGTCATCCGCATTCGGGGTTTGGCAATGTACCAAATTGGCGAAACCCAAATCCCATGATTTTGCATGATTTGCCTAGCAAACAGCTTGGGATTAATATCTGATGGTAAGACGACTGGAACGACATTAGTTTCACCCAGAGTGACAAAATCGTGCTTAGCGAGGCGCGATCGCAAGTACTTGGTATTTTCCTGAAGTTTTTGCACCAGTTCGGGACGTTGACGGACTTGACGGATACTTTCTAAAGCAGCTGCTGTGGTTGGCGGCGGCAAAGAAACTGTGCCAATTGAAGTTGGAGAAACATTCAACAGCGGCTTTAACTCTGCTACGTGAGTACTAATCGCCGCGCCAGCCGAGGCAGCAAACTTAGAGAACGTGGTCATAATCAGCGGGATAACACCCTGCTCAATTGCTTGCTGCGGCAACAGCCCAAAATGCTCGTAGATGCCTCTACCAGTTGCGCCAATCGATCCGCTGGCGTGGGCTTCATCCATAACTAACACGCTGTCTTCGTAATTACGCAGCACATCGATCATGTCTGGCAGCGGTGCGATATCTCCATCCATTGAGAAGACTGCATCGGAAATGACTAATATTCTGTCATCGGGACGAGCATAACGATACAGCTTACGAGCTAAATCTTCGGTGTCGCAGTGGCGGTATGCCTTGACTCGGACGCGGGGACTGTGGCTAAATACCTTACCGGAACGATTTCCAGCATTGACAATAGCTGAAACAATACAACCATGATTCAAGACATCTGTCAGAATCAAAGTCTCGCGGGTATGCTGAAATCCTGGTACGGGAATTGCCAAGTGACAGAAAGCATCCATCAGGGCTTGCAGTGCCATCCATGCATTTAGAAACAACTGCGTATGGGGTAGATGCTTAAAAGCTGAAATTTCGTCTTCTAGCTGTCGGTGCAAGTCAATGCGTCCGCTCAAAACTGAGGTAGCGCTATTAGAAGTGCCGTACTGCAAGATTGCGTCAATTGCTGCTTGCTTAACAGCTGGTTCTTGAACTAGTCCTAAAGCATCATTGGTACAGAAAGTCAAGACAGTGCGCCGCTCACTTGTAGCTGCTTCTTCAATTTCGACTAAATTACCTTGTTTGCTATGACAAATATACTCATCGGGATCTAGCCCACTTTCATACCAACGCTGAACGTATTCTTTAACGGTTTGCACGAATTTACTCCCCTCACCTTAATTCCCACATAGCTTATGATGTCTGGCTCAACATTATATTTACATTGGTTCATTATCTGCGATCGCTCGTTGGGCAGAACGCCAGATAGCAGATGCGATCGTGATTTTTCATAAAACGAGCCACTGCTGCTGGAAGCGTCGGGATTGAGCTATTAATCTGAAGTCGGGTTAGTAGTGGCTTAGTTACAGCTACCGACGCTGTTAGTATTCTTTTCATCCAATTGGCTTTGCTTGGTTTAACTCAGTTTCGTGGTAGGCGGTGCAAGACTTAGAGATAGATTTTTCCGAGTCCTGGTTCCTTTGAAAGCGCGATTGACTAGATTTTTGCATAAATTGTTCATATTGCCTGACAATTAGCCGCTGGATGGCAAAAATTGCTGGATTAATTTCCACATAGCGCCGATTGGGATTCGCCATATAGTTTCGCTGTTCGCTTTCGACCATTTCTATATCTTGAGCGAGAAACTTCAGCAACACGAAGCGTTGCAGCAGTGTTTGCAGCAGTGGCTTGAGTGGTGTGAGTATCCATTTAGGCAAGCGAACTTTGAAAAAGAAGTAAGCAAAGGATCGAGTTTCAGTTAAACCTACTGGCAACCGCATCAAATATAGAGTAGAAATTCCTTGAAGAGAACTGTAGAAATTAGGGTAACGATACTCGGTGGTTACAGGTAAGGTTGTTACAGAGTCAGCGCGATCGCTCAATCCTAAAAATTTCGCCATCTGGCCTTTATAGGAGACTTGGTACTCAGCACTCACAGATGCTTCTGTCTCGCGTAAACTCAGCAGAACTGGGTCAAACCAACCTTGCAATTTTTCGTGCAAAAAACCATGAAACACATCCATCGAGTTGTCATTGCAAATCGAAAAATGTGCTTTGATGCAGGCAGGAACAGGCACCATTAACCAGTCGGGATTGCCAAATTCTTTGATTTCTGGTAGCTGTTTAGTAGCGGCTACGGCAGGATCGCCAGGGAAAACCCAGAGCAGATCGTATTTTTCTTGAACTGGATAGCTGCGAGTTTGAGCGCGGGGAAGTTTTTGGGTTTCAGGTAAATAGGGAACGCTAACGCATTTGCCATTACCATCAAATTCCCACCCGTGATAAGCACAAGCCAGGTTACAACCATGAACTTTACCTTTATGTAGTGGGATTCCTTTGTGAGGGCAAAAATCCTCTAAGGCGTGTAGCTGACCATTAGCATCACGATAGACGGCAATTTTCTGCTGCCAAATCTCAACGGGCATAATCTTGCCAGGCTTTAGTTCGTTTGCCCATCCAACTGCATACCAGTAATCTGGATTGATGCCCACCTCACGGACAGCATTCTGGACTGTCTGACTTGTCAAGGTCGTAGCCAGTTCCATGAATCTTTCCTCTCTTGCCTGCTGTTTTAAATATTTAGCTTTCTAGTCTCCCTTAAAACGTCCAAATTGTCACCCCGAATCAAGACAGCACACCAACTGTCCACTACGCTTGTTGAGTAACATGAATTACTCGTTGAGACAAGCGGGGGGAGCTGAGGGGGAAAAGCCATTACCATTTAAATCTATCTGCTGAATGCTAAATTATGAATGATGAATTTATCATTCATCATTCATAATTTTTTAGTTATTATCTTCTGGCAATCTAATTTCCTGCTCTACTTTCAATTCGGCTAAAAAGTTTCGGTCTTCGCTAATGTGAGGAAACTTCAACTGCGAATCTGGAATTCCCTTTTCTATCTGGCGTTGACGCAGGATCGCAAAGCTCCCCTGAGACAAAACTCGCAGTCTAGGAGGAGGGATTGGATCTTTGCGACTAATTTCGTAGTGGGTGTTAGCGGCTTGCAGTTTGCGATCAAAGCTAGCTAGGAAGGCTTGAGGATCTTCAAGATTATAGCCAGGGGCTAGCTCGATATTGGCCAGGTAGCGGGCGGGAAAATCATTTTCGGATAGTGTAATACAAAAATCCTCTAATGGTGTGTTGAATTCCCGTTGCAGGGCTTGCATTACTTGTGTAGCGTGAGTTTCAGTCGTCTTTTCAGTTGTTGAAGAAATTAGCCCCCCTTGACGGTGACGAAAGACAATGATCGGAGCCTGTTCGTAAAAACCCACTACCTCAATGACATCGCCAATATCGTAACGGTAGAATCCGCCATAGCTGGTGATGAGGATGCGATAGCGTTTTCCTGCCTTAACTTCACAGGGAAGTAGCGTTTGAGGCTGCTCTACAAACCACTGGTCTTCGGGAATAAATTCAAAAAATCCGCTTTCAACTGCCAGAACACTACCATCGTTGTCAATGTCATGGTAAACGCTAAACATTCCTTCGGCAGAGGAAAAAACTGCACCAAAAATTGGCGTATCTTCAAAGTAGGCAGGAAAGCGCTCGAAGTAAAAGTCGGAAGTGCCGCCACGAGCATTAGCAACGAAGGATAGGTTAGGCCAAGCGAGTTTGGGGGTGAGTCGTCCTTCAGATTTAAGAATTTCCCGCAGTTGTTTAGCTCGATTTGGATTGGCTGACCAGCTGCGTTCCAATTTCATCCGCGTTTCTGAGTCTAATTCCAGCCACTTGGCAATGGTTCCTGTTTCTATATCTCGGATCAGGTCTTCAGCATATTCCTCTAGATAGTTGCAGGTGCGAAGTATCAGCATGGGAAAGTTGGCGACCATCCCCCGCATTAGCGGATCGCACAAAGCGAATAATAAACTAACATAGTGACGAGCTGGACTATCGGCTACCTGAAGAGTTTCGTAAGGGTTAGCAAAGAATTGCTTGTAAAGTGATTTGTCCATTTTCAGGACACCTGCACTAGCAGGGCCATAGGGAATACCTGCACTGGTACTTCCCCAAAATTGGGTTGAGTTGGTTACAAGCAGTTTGCCAAATTCTAGCCCTCTTGATCGCAGTGCTTGATTTAAAAAGCCCATACTGGTTAAAGTAGCTCGACGAACGGCGTTTTGTGATCGCCTCGTTGTCGGAATCATTTTCTTCTTCCCAGTCGATCCACTAGTTAGCGTTAGGTAGACGACTGGTTCGGCTGTCAAAATATTTTGTTCTCCTTGGGCAATGCGATCAATATATGGCTCATAGCTGCTATAAGGTAAAATTGGCACTCTTTCACGAAATCGATCTATATTTTTTATATCCTTAAGTCCATATTTGCGACCTAATTCGGTATCCTTATGAGTTTGTAACAAATTGCGTAAGAACTGCTCTTGTACCGCACTAGTTTGTTTAGTTTTTTTGACAAAATTTGACTTAGTGCGATCGGCAACACTTGTCAAAAGTTTTAATAATAGATTTGCCATTTCTACCTCACACCATTTTGGATTGTAAATTTTATATTTTTTCTGAGCCGAGTGGGGTTAGTTTTTCATATTTCCGTTTCTATTCAAAATTTTTATTTAAACTACTCCTGCTTTGGAAAAATTTTAAAATCTATTTAAAACTTATTAAATAGCAGACGCAGACTAAAACAATATCATAAGTTTTACAAAAGATAATTAATATTGACCGTAAACTGTAGAGTTAATTGCAATCGAGCGAAACGCTTTCGCCTAGGAATCCAAATAATAAAAAAATAAATAAATCAACATTACTTACTTCATTTTTTCATAAACTTCTGTTAAAAATACTTGTTAAAAAGACAATGCCTTTAATTTAAAACTAAAGACATAGGCGTGCAGTGGCTGAAAAAGGGTATAAAAATAAACATAGCCAATGATTGACTGTGGTAAAAGTTTAATCTAGATAGGGATGCAGTCGTGAAAACCAAATCCAAGCACGAGTTTGAGTTTGGCATCGAAAATATAAATAATTCAGTCCCGCGAGTAGATATATCTTTCCTGAGATCAGAAATATTTGTTGAACAATATCAAAATACTGGAACGCCAGTCATTATTACAGGATTATTAAAAGATGAATGTGACTGGAATCTCGATTATCTATGCGATAAATTAGGTAAGCAAGAGTTTCTCTTACGGTTTTACGGCAATCAAAGATACAGGCAAGACAAACGTCAATGGGAAAATATTGGTAGTGGAGTGAAGGCGCAAATTCTGCCATTCACGGATTATGCAGCAATGTTACGTAACCATAAGGCGCATGAAAATGACATTTACTTAGCCAAATGTTCGCTCAAAAATACAAATATTGCTAAGAGCGATGTTTTTAACAATATTGGCGAAAAACTTGGTTTAAATCAGCCTGTTAGTGACCTAAATATTTGGGTGGGCCCAGGCGGACACATTGAATGCTTGCATTACGATACTCTTGATGGCACGTTGATGCAGTTGCATGGTAGTAAAAAAGTGTTGCTTTTCCCGCCTTCTCAAACTTATAATCTCTATCCTTTTCCGGTATACGTTCATTTGCTGCACGGCTTCAAGTTACGTGCTTGGTTTAGTATGGTATATCCAGAAAGTCCAAATTATATCTCATTTCCGAAATTAAAACAGGCACTACAGCACAAACAAGAAGTGATACTAGAACGCGGGGAACTGCTATATATTCCAGCACACTGGTGGCATGAAGTTACAGCTTTGGGTGACGAGATGGTATGCTCGGTTAATCGATTTTGGCGGGTGTATCCAACCTCAAGAGTAGTGTTTTCTTGGAGTAGATGGCGGGTAATTTTAGCAGATATATGTGCTGTGCCTTATCTTTTATTGCAGCTTGCGATCGCTCTATTCAGCCGAGATAGAAAACAAAAACTACGCCAAATAAAAAATCTGCTATAAGGTTCCCAACCAATCGAATACGGTATAAGAATATTAGAGTGCGATCGAGGAGTGATGTCCGATGACAGCAATTGCCGTAAGTGTAGGCTGTTTTGTTCTAGCGTTTATTCTTGCAAGTTTGGTGGAATATTGGCTGCATCGTTTGATGCACGTCTCGCCACGCGTTGGGGAAAGACACCGCGATCATCATCGCCGCAATGAAGGACAAGGCGTGATCTGGGAATTTCGGGATTACGTTCAAGGTAGTTGCATAGTGATGTTTATCATGTTCTTTTTCTCCCTGGCAGCTGGAATCGGCTGGTTTATGGGAGCATTATGCTATGCTGCTTTTTCTGCCTATGCTCATCAGTTACAGCACGAGAATCCGACTAAGTGCTTTTGGATGAAGATGCCAGTTCACTATGTCCATCATAAATACGGAATGTGGCATCATAACTTTGGTTTAGCCGTAGATTGGTGGGATCGAGTTTTTGGTACTTACAAGCCTGTGGAATGGCTGACACAAGAGGAATTGAGTCAACCCGAAAGGAGCTATTTGCAACTGCGGTGGTGGTGAAGAGAGTGGCAAGTTTCTTGTTACCCAGCTTTCACTTGGTAACGAGGATTAGAGGCTCAGCCTGCTTCTAAGGTAGGTATAAAAAACAACAGCGATCGCACTGTTGTTTTTATTAATATTCGTTTTGGGAAGAGAGACGCAATAGGTTTTGGGAAGAGAGACGCAATATATTGCGTCTCTACATTTAGTTAGCCCAAGATATTTAGTAACTGTTTCGCTTCAGCCTTGACTACCTTGACTTGTCCGTCACTGTCAACATCAATAAAGGCTGTGTCACCTTCTTGAATCTGACCAGATAGCATGGCTTCAGCCAAGGAATCTTCTAGCAGTCGCATAATCGCCCGACGTAAAGGTCTAGCACCGTAGCTGGGGCTATAGCCTTCATCTACTACCTTATCTTTGAAGCGATCGCTCACTTCTAAGCTAATAGATCTTTCAGTCAAGCGAGTTGCAACATCGCGTAACAAAATATCGGCGATTTGCTTCACTTCTTCCTTGTTCAACTGACGGAAGACGATTATATCGTCAAGACGGTTGAGGAACTCAGGACGGAAATATTGCTTGAGTTCTTCGTTAACCAAAGAACGAATGCGATCATAAGCTGCTTCAGATTGGTTAGCTGAAAATTCAAAACCAAGTCCACCGCCGCCTTTTTCAATTACTCTCGAACCGATGTTGGAAGTTGCGATCAACAGCGTGTTCTTAAAGTCTACCGTGCGTCCCTTGGCATCAGTCAAACGACCATCATCCAAGATTTGCAACAGCATATTGAATACGTCAGGGTGTGCTTTCTCGATTTCGTCGAACAGCACTACTGTGTATGGTCTACGACGCACTGCTTCTGTTAGCTGTCCACCTTCGTCATAGCCGACATAGCCAGGAGGCGAACCAATCAGCTTGGAAACAGTATGACTTTCCATGAACTCCGACATATCCAGCCGAATCATTGCTTCTTCGGAACCAAATAAGTAGGAAGCGATCGCTTTAGTAAGTTCCGTCTTACCTACTCCTGTGGGGCCTGAGAAGATAAAGCTAGCGATTGGTCGATTGGGGTTCTTCAAACCAACCCGTGCCCGCCGTACAGCCCTAGAGACTGCTTTAACTGCTTCCTCTTGACCGATCAAGCGCTGGTGTAAGGTGTCTTCCAATTGCAGCAGCAACTCAGATTCAGATTCAGTCAGTTTGCTAACAGGTATTCCCGTCCAAGAAGCGACAATCTGGGCGATGTCCTCTTCGTTTACAACAGGAACATCTTTGGTTTGCTCGGCTGCTTGCTTTTTATTTTCCGCAATTTCTTTGAGTTGTTTTTGAATTTCCAACTCGCGATCGCGTAACTTCCCAGCAGTATCAAAATCCTGAGATGTGACTACTGCTTCTTTTTCCTTCGTTACTCGCATTAGTTCTTGCTTCAGTTCCTTGACTTCGGCTGGTTGTTGCGAGTTGCGGAAGCGGACGCGTGAACCTGCTTCATCGATCAGATCGATCGCCTTGTCTGGTAGGAAGCGATCGCTAATGTAACGATCTGAGAATTGAGCAGCAGCGACCACAGCCGCATTAGAGATTTTAACTTTGTGGTGTTGCTCGTAGCGATCGCGCAAACCAATTAAGATCTCCATAGTTTCTGCCACACTAGGTTCGCCAACCTGAATCGGCTGGAAACGACGCTCCAGTGCTGCATCTCGTTCGATGTGCTTGCGGTACTCATCTAGAGTAGTTGCACCGATGCATTGTAATTCACCTCTTGCCAAGGCGGGTTTGAGCATATTAGCAGCATCAATGCCACCTTCTACTCCTCCAGCACCGATCAAAGTGTGAATTTCGTCAATCACCAGGATGATATTACCAGCAGAGCGAACTTCTTCCACGATGCCTTTGACACGCTCTTCAAAGTCGCCGCGATAGCGAGTACCTGCTAGAAGCGAACCCATATCGAGGCTAAAGACTTGCTTGTCTTCGAGAAAATCGGGAACGTCTTTGCTAGCGATGCGTTGAGCTAAACCTTCAGCGATCGCAGTCTTACCGACTCCTGGCTCCCCAATCAAAACTGGGTTATTCTTAGTCCGACGACCCATAATTTGAATTGCACGTTCGATCTCTTTGGCGCGACCAACTACGGGGTCGAGTTTGCCTTCAGCCGCCAAAACAGTTAAATTAGTGCCAAATTCTTCTATAAGCGCGGTCTTATTACTGGCAGAATTAGCACCCCGGCGTTCTTGTCTACCTGCACCTGTAACTGCTACATCTCCCAACTTGCGAATCAATTGAGTGCGGACTTCTTCTAAATCAATATCCAAGTTTGCTAGTACTTTTGCTGCGACACCTTCTCCTTCCCGCAGCAAACCTAACAATAGGTGTTCTGGACCGATGTATTTGTGTCCGAAACTACGAGCTTCTGTGAAAGCCTGCTCAAAAACGCGCTTTGCTTTGGGGGTAAAGGGAATTTCACTAGGAACAGGACGACTTCCCCGACCGATAATCTTTTCTACTTCTTTGCGGGCATTTTGGAGCGTGACCCCCAGCTCGGTTAGCACTTTTGCTGCCACTCCCGTGCCTTCTCCAATCAATCCCAGTAGAATTTGCTCGGTTCCCACAAAATTGTGCCCCAGGCGGCGTGCCTCTTCCTGGGCTAGCATGACTGCTCTAATGGCTTTGTCTGTGAATTGTTCAAACATAACGGGCTTCCTTTACCGAGCTGTTCGAGAACTGGCTGAAATGATAGCCACCCTCTACATAAACTTTTATGTAGTTTGTTCATTTAATGTATCCCTCTCAGGTGCAAGTCCGCAGTGGTAAAAGCCGTATTTAAGGGGAGTAGTAGCCGCCTTTTAGAGTCGCTTCGCTCAGTTTTAAATTTTAAGTTTTAAATTTTGAGTTAAAAAACGCTGATTTAACTTAAAACGCGCGAACTTATTAAGAGAAACTATTCAAGTTCCTCTGGGTGAAGTGGGAGTTTGACTGTGAAAGTTGTGCCGACTCCTACTTCACTCTTAACAAAGATTTGACCGTTGTGTAAATCTACAGCCTTTTTCACAATAGCTAATCCTAGCCCTGTGCCTGAAATTGTACCGACGTTGCTAGCCCGATGGAACGAATCAAATAGTTGAATTAGATCTGCTTGGGGAATACCAATGCCTTGATCTTGAATGTGGAACATCACTGTTTTTTGTTCCCCAATCAATTCTAACTTGACAGTACCACCAGAAGGTGAATATTTAATTGCATTTGATAGTAAATTGCTGAGAATATGCCGCAGCAGTTTTTCATCCATACAAGCATTAGTGCAATCACCGCCACTGCAAAAGATAATTGTGTGGTTTTCTGCCGCCAGTTCCATTTCTTCTGTTAGTTCGCGGCAAAAAGAAATTAAATCCAAGGGGGTGGGCTTAAACTCTAGTTTTCCAGCTTCAGCTTTACCAATTAACAGCACGTCGTTCAATAAACCAGTCATATGCGTGACAGATGTTTGAATTCGGAGGAAATGTTTAAGTTTTTTTTCCTCATCCCATATATTCCCAAAATCTTGCAGTAACTCGGCTGAAGATAAAATTGTCGTTAAAGGTGTACGGAACTCGTGGGATGTCATCGAGACAAAACGAGATTTGAGTTCATTAAGTTCCTTTTCTTTTTCTAATGCATTGCGAATGTCTGCTTCTGCGCGTTTACGCTCGGTGATGTCGCGTACAATTGCCATGACTTCATTTTCAGCACTCACAACAATCCGCGCCTCATAGTCGAGCAGATTGCGCTCTACTAATAATTGATACTCAAAAATTTGGATATTTCTGGTAGCAAGTACTTGCTCAACCGCTTGCATGAATGGCTGCGCTACATTCGGGGGAAGTACCTGATATAGAGTTTTACCTAAAATATCGTCATCAGGTAATAGTAATTTATTGTTTTTGGTTGCTTTGTAGTTGACAAAAGTACCACCTGAGCTAATGCGAAACATTGAATCTGGAATTGCATTGAGCAAGGCCCGATTCGTTGCTATACTGGAGCGCAGCGCTTCTTCTGCTTTGGTGCGATCGCTAATTTCCTGTCTGAGTTGCTCGTTAGCTTGACTTAGCTGGGCTGTGCGTTGTGCTACTCTGATTTCTAGTTCGTCATGCGCCTTTTGCAGTAGAGCTTCTATCTGTTTGCGCTCGGTGATATCGCGTACAATCGCTAGTACTTCATCTTTGCCACTAACTACAATCCGCGCCTCTTCCTGCCGAATTTCACCTTGAATTGGCAGCTTATACTCAAATATTTGCGGTTGATTTGTGGAAAGAGCTAGCTCTACATAGTGCATTCTTTGCTGAGCTACCTGGTGTGGCATCACTTCATACTCATTTTTGCCTAGCATCTGACTGCTACTTGCCAACATTTCGCTGTTTTTAGCTGGGATGTAGTCTAAATACGTACCACCAGAGCTGATACGCAGGATTAAGTCTGGAATTGCGCTAAGCAAGGCGCGGTTTTGAGCTTCGCTTGAGCGCAGTGCTATTTCTGTTAGCTTGCGTTGAGTAACATCAGTAACATAACTTCTGATTAGATCGCTCTCGGCAATGTAGTGAACAGATTGTTCAAATACTTTCTCCCCGACTTCAACCTCACGGACAAAAAACTTTTCCGTGCCATTTTGAACTATTGAGACTATACCTGCTAGGATTGGATGTTCCAGCTTAGTTTCTCTAATATCTGGAAACTGCGTAGAGGCTGCTGGATTGAGCTAAGT
>DATNQH010000214.1:0-35489 GCA_036704105.1 Leptolyngbyaceae cyanobacterium
ATTGTCATAAACAACTTCGTGAATTTGCCATAAATCTATATGGTCTGTTTGGAGTCGTCGCAAAGATTGTTCGAGTTGCTGCATGGCGACTTTGCGATCGCGTCCGTGAGTGCAAACTTTTGTCATTACAAAAGCTTGATCCCGTCGTCCTCGCAGTGCTTTACCCAAACGTTGTTCGCTCACGCCGTCGTTATATTCCCAGGCGTTATCCATGAAGGTGATCCCGGCATCCATTGCTTCATGTATAATTCGGATTGCCTCTTGCTCGTCTTTGGGAACGCCGATGTGATAGCCGCCCAAGCCGATTGCAGAAACTTCAACCCCTGTGCGTCCAAAAGAGCGGCGTGGGCTCTCGCCAGTAGATGTTTGCGCTGCGGCGCTAGTTTCTCCTGGTTGTTGCGACATTTTTTCCGAATTTGGGGATGCAGCCTCTGATGGATTTGAGTGCTGCAAAATCAAATCAGTTAGTGCTAATCCCGCTCCAATCATGCCAACTCGTTTCAGGAACTGTCTGCGCCTCCAATCAAACAGCGATCGCTGTTTTGCTATATCATCATATTCATCTGCCATTAAAATTTGTCCTTTTTACGGCATCTTGCCCTCTGACTTGTAGCGTCCTATTTGTTCTAAAAGCACCCACCTAAAGACAGGTTGTAGGGCTGAGCGATCTGAGGATGAAAAATTCGATGCCCGACGGAATTCATGTTGGCGATGAAACGTATGCTGCTAAGATGATAGGCGAAGTCAAGCGGTGGCGTAAGCGTTGCTTAAATGTTGTTATCGCTCGTTACGCTATTACCTTAATTTGATTTTTGCGTGGGGAACTGTTTAACGTATACGCTCTCGTTAGAGCCGCTCTGCATTAATAAAAAATTAAATTTCACCAACAAGTAATTCATATGAAAGAGTTTCAATTGCAGGGAATAAATCATATCGCTTTGGTATGTAAGGATATGGCTCGAACTGTAGACTTTTACACCAACACGCTTGGTCTAAATTTGATTAAAACTATCGCCCTACCGGATGGTGGACAGCACTTCTTTTTTGATGTAGGTAATGGCGATGCTTTGGCTTTTTTCTGGTTTCCGCAAGCACCTGAAGCTGCACCGGGTATCGCTTCTGTTAGACCTGATGCTTGGCAGACTGGTAATATAACTACTGCTCATGCTTCAATGAACCATCTAGCATTTAATGTTCCCCAGGAAAAAGTTGAGGAGTATAGAAAAAAGCTGACTGCCAAGGGTGTCCAAGTAACCCCTGTTCTACACCATGCAGATGTTCCCGCAGGTTATGTTCCAGAACCTGACGAGAGTACATTTATTTCCTCATTTTATTTTTTCGATCCCGACGGTATCTTGCTAGAGTTTGCAGCCAATGTACGCTCCTTGGGCGATCCAGTGCGGGATATTCAACATCAACCCGCCACAGCAGTCTGTCCAGATAAATAGCTAGCTGAATATTAGACCATAAATGCCTAGGATATGGAAAAATAATGTTGGAGCAGGATACGGTTTTGCAATGCACTAATGCATTCGTTACTTTAGCATCTGCCAATATGGAATTATTAGTATATTTTTATACGCAATTACTAGGGCAAGCTCCGATATCCCATATCCCAAATATATATGCAGAGTTTCAATTAGCTGGTTTGCGATTGGCAATCTTTAAACCAAAAGCAACTAACAAACAAGAGTTTGAATCAGGTAAAAGTGGAATGAGTCTGTGTTTGGAAGTGAGAGATTTAGAGGCTGCGATCGCTCACCTCACCAGCTTAGGCTATCCACCACCAGGAGAAATTTTAACTGCGTCTCACGGGAAAGAAATTTACGCTTACGATCCAGAGGGCAATCGTTTAATTTTACATCAATCTTGGTAGAGAATTACCAAGCCGTTAGACATTCCAGCCATCAAAGTTGCTACTGAAGACGGGGTGTCTGAGAACCTGTTGTAAGCATATTTCAATCCTAAGAGGGATTCATACAAAACAGCCTCTGACATCGGACATAAGCTAAATCGTCATCATTTAAGGAGGCCAAGTTTCTGCCTTCAAGGAAATAGTTTCCCGGTGTTGGATGATCTAGGCAACCGATAATATTCATCAGGGTAGACTTGCCCGAACCAGATACGCCCATGATGGCAACATATTCTCCCTCCTCGATGGACAAGTCACTCTCCTTTAATATAGGCACATTAACTTCGCCCAAACGATAGGTTTTAGTAATTTTTTCGATCTTAATCATCGTCGCTATCTTTCAGGGTGTAGGGGTGCCGAATGCTGCCAAGAGCGATCGCTCTGAAAAATTCATCATTCATGTCAACTTATGAATTGACAGTTGCACGCTTGTGTGACTGAACCCTATTTTCTATTTTTAGTGGAATTTTGCTTGAACACAAAGCAGAAGTAGAGCTAAGTTTGTTATGAAAAATACAACGCCAGGAGGATCGAAATGGGACTTAGCAACGATCTGTTGAACCCGAACAAAAAGGCTATGGTCGTGGCTGACTGCTGCACCATGATAGACGAGCAGGCCACCTCGAAGCAAGGCTTATCTGGACTAGCCGTGAAAACCGCATACAGTGCGATGAAGGGAATCAAGCCGGGGTTCATCGCCTACGCTGTCGAGCAGCTCCTACCGCAGTGCTTAACGGCCCTCGATCCCCTCTGGAGCGAGGGCGTGCAGAAGGGCGATCCGGTCGGATATCTCGACTCAAGCCGCTCGATCGCGGCGGACGCGCTGCTGAGCGTCACCGACGAGAGGGTCAAGAACGCAAGGAGTTCAATCGTGCGAGGCTCGTATAAAAAACTTCGCGGCTCAGCCAAGACTCACGTAGAGGAAGCGGTGCCGCACTTAGCCAGGGTAATCGATAAGTACGCTAAGGTCTGATCGAGAAATGTTGGGACGCGGCCTTTTGTGCGCCGCCGTCCGGGATGAATGCCAAGCTCTCGGTTGTGTTGCAAAAATTTGACCAACCACTATTCGTAGTAGATAGAACCTACGCATTGACAAGCTAGACAAGACGTGGAGCGATGAAAAACGGGATAGCGATCGCTAACTACCGACAAAACAGAATTTATTGCAAGTAGCGTCCAGCACTCTCAATAGTTCTTACCTAAGTCTAATTCATAATTCATCATTCTTAGTTTATTCGCTTCGTAAAGCGGCAATTGGATCTAATCTGGCGGCATTACGTGCAGGTATGACTCCAGCGATTAATCCAACAATGAAAGATAGCCCAAAACCTACTACTACTGACCAAATCGAAACGATAAATGGAAATTTAAAGAAAGTTGCAGTAGCTAAGGCGATCGCAATACCAAAACTAATACCAATTCCTCCCCCTACGAGTGAAACCATAACTGCTTCTGCCAAAAACTGACCGAGAATCGCGGCGTTAGTGGCTCCTACTGCTTTACGAATACCAATTTCCTTTGTTCTTTCCACAACCGAAACTAACATAATATTGGCAATTCCTATTCCTCCCACTACTAAAGAAATTCCGGCGATCGCCACTATCATGATGGTAAATAAACCCACCACATTACTAAAGGTATTGATAATGTCTACTTGATTAATAATCCTGAAATCATCCCCTTGTGGCGGGTAAATGTTATGACGTAAGCGTAAGAGATTAGTTACTTGAAATTGCGCCGCGTCTAATTGCGCTTCATCGCTAGCTACTAACCAAAAAC
This sequence comes from Leptolyngbyaceae cyanobacterium, assembly GCA_036704105.1. Lineage (GTDB taxonomy): Bacteria > Cyanobacteriota > Cyanobacteriia > Cyanobacteriales > Chroococcidiopsidaceae > Chroococcidiopsis. The sequence goes on from DATNQH010000214.1 coordinate 3,692, forward strand.
CAGTAATTGCAACTCCTGATATAGCATTGTTACCCACAAGCCGAGCCGACATATTTGTCAGGGGAATATAAACGCGATCATCTTGATCTTGATTGCCGACAGCTCCTTTTGGCTCCATCACGCCAATTACTCTGTAACTATTTCTTTGAACTCGAATATCTTTACCAACAGCACTTCCACCAGTTCCAAACAATTGATCTCGCACCTTAGAACCTAGAACTACTACTGGATTAGCAGCATCTAAATCTGCCTGAGTAAAAAATTGTCCTTCTTGGGGATGAATATTTTTCACCTCTGGGTAATCTAAATCCGTACCAATAACGCTAGTAGATATATTTTGCCCGCCATACACAACTTGTGCTTGACGTTGCAAGAAGGCGGTAACTGCTTGGGCGGATGGAGCTTGTTTGGCGATCGCTTGGGCATCCTGCCAAGTCAGGGTTGAAGCCGATCCAGTCCCCTGATTAATTCCTCCACTTGTAGAAGCACCAGCTAGCACCAGCATCACGTTCGTTCCCAAAGCTTGGATCTGCTGAGTAGTAGATTTTTGTACTCCCTGCCCGACTGAAGTGATGGCAATCACCGAAGCAATACCAATAATTACGCCCAACATGGTTAGCCCCGTGCGTAACTTGTGGTTCCACAGGGATTCTATCGCCATGCCCAAGACTTCTACATTTGATATAGGTTTGGCACGAACGCCAACACGACGAGGTGATCTTTTCGGCATTTAAGTAATAAAATTATGAATTATGAATTATGAATTATGAATTTTTTTACATTCAGCATTCAGCATTTAGCATTCAGCATTCACTTATGATTTATCTTGAACGAGAACCGCCTCCACCGGGGAACAATGACGGCCCTCTGCCTTGAGGACGGGTTCCTGGTGGGAAGCTAATAAATACTCTTTCGGTTCCCGCTAATCCTGATAAAACCTGGGTTTTATCATTCACAGTTGTTCCAGTCTTAATTGGAGTGAATACAGGCTGGTTATTCTCTTTGGCAACAAAGACACCAGTACCATTCTCCTGACGGGCGATCGCTACTGTTGGCACTACCAAAGCATTTTTCAATTCACCTGCTTTGAACTCCACATCTACATTCATCCCGGAACGTAGTAGCTGTTCGGCATCTCCGAGAATTGCTGCTTTGACTTCAAAACTAGTGACGTTCTGCTCTACAGTAGATTGGACGGCAATTTGACTCACTCGACCGTTAAAAGTTTTCCCTGGATAGGCATCAGCTTGAAAGGTAATTTCCTGTCCGATGCGGATCTGGGAAATATTACTTTCCGCTACGTTTGCCACTACCTGATTATTGGCAGCAAGAGACAAAATTGAATTTGAAGTAGCGGAGGTGACAGAACTACCAGCCGTAGTCGGGGTAACAAAAGCACCAGGATCGGCGTACTTTTTGGTCACAACGCCATCAAAGGGAGCGCGAACCACTGTATCGTTAATCTGGGTTTGAATATTTTGCAGAGCGCCTTGTTGCTGCGTTACTTGGGCGCGAGCTTGGGCGATGTCTTCTGGACGCGATCCGTTCCTTTGTAAAGCTAAGGCTTGTTGCGCACTTGCTACAGAAGCTCTAGCAATATCATAGGATGCGCGGGATGCAATTAAATCTCGGTTGGAAATTGCTCCAGAGGCATATAGTTGCTCGTTTTGACGCTGGGTTGCTTGTGCTTCCTCCAAGGTAGCTTGAGCGTTCCTCAGTTCTGCTTGGGCTTGGGCAATTTCTTCAGAACGATTACCAGCCAGCAATTTTTGCAGATTAGCCTCGGCTGCTGCTAATTGTCCTTGCGCTTGGGTTAGTTGTCCGCGCAGATTCGAGTCATCCATATATGCTACAATCTGCCCTTGTTTGAGGCGATCGCCTTCTTTGACTAGCAAGCTTTTCAGTCGTCCTGAAGTTTTAGGACTGACATTGATCGAGCGTTCCGGCTTAATCGTACCATTGGCAGAAATGGTAATGGGTAGACTCGCTCGTTCAACTGGCGCAGTCAAAACTTTGCGTTTTGCTTCTTGACGCGGAATGAGGATCGTCTGGCGATATACTGCATAGCCTACTCCTGTTACAAGACACAGGAAGATTAACCCCAGCAACCACCCAGTAACTCCTTTTTTCTTGAAATCTTTCAACAGATCTTTGAAAGCAATTGGGTGTGATTAACTAGTTTTCATTTTAGCTTGAGGATCTTCTCACTTGCAGGCGATCGCCTTAGCAAGCAAGCGATCGCTTTTTCTACCTCACAGACGTAATCCTCAACAAAAGCCTTTCAGGCTCAGCCTGCAAACGAGAAAATTAAAGCTCTATTTGAGTCATCGGCTAAATTTCGATAAATCGAACGGATTAAACTTAGTGTCAATGTCGTAGTAGTCCTCTTGCTCCTGACGCTTGAGCCATCCTGTAATCCAGTAGGTGACAGGAGTAAACAAAATCTCGACTCCACATTTGAATAAATAGTTTGACACGATCAACGTCCACAATAAACTGTTTGGTACAACACCAGTAAAGGCGATCGCTATAAATATTGTTGTATCTAAAATCTGACCGACTAAGGTTGACCCAATAGTACGAGTCCACAGCCATCTACCCTGAGTCAGAATTTTCAGCTTTGCCAATATAAAGGAGTTGGAAAACTCACCTGCCAAATAAGCAACTAAGCTGGCTGCAACAATCCTAGGTGTCGATCCTAGAATTTGATTATAAGCATCTTGGTATTTCCATTCTGCTGCTGAAGGTAAAGCGCCAACAATGCTAAAAGTGAGAGACATTAAAAAAGCACTGATAAATCCCAGCCAAATTACTTTTCTAGAGCGGGAGTAACCATAAACTTCAGTCAAAATATCACCAAAGATGTAACTGAGTGGAAATAGGATCGTACCGCCATCGAAGGTGAATAGCCCTAAGTCTACTATCTTTGTGGAGGTGACATTTGAGATTAAAAGTACAGCAACAAATAGAGAGGCGATCGCATCTAGATGCTTATACGACTTCGGCACAGCATTAGAATTACCTTGGCTGGAAGATTTATGCTTCAATCAACTTGTTGAATTAGAAATTTTCCTTATCCTAGCTGAAACGATTGACAATGAATAAGCGCGATCGCACTCATGTTAATCTCATTGCATAAGCCCTCTTTTGTCACATTCATCAGGGAATAATCTACAACCCTTACTCTTAGGCACTTTTGCAACTAGAGCAGTTAAATGAGAATAACTGAGAAGCGATCGCACCGATTTATTACTGGGCTTGAAATTCAGAGTAAATCTCATTTTTTTCTCTCAAAAAAGTGACAAAAGAGGGATAAGTTAGGTGCGATCTCCTATGCACCTAACTTGTGTACTTACTGTTGATTAAAATTCAATCTCGGCCTATCTCTTAGCTAGGTAGTCTACTAATGCCTCAGAACCACCGATGTGTTTGGCATCGATAAATACTTGAGGAACTGTTGTTGCACCTGTAACAGCCTTTAAAGAGTAAGTTGTTACATTCTTGCCCAAAACAATTTCTTCGTAATCCAAGTTATGTTCTTTTAACATTTCTTTGGCACTAGCGCAGAATGGACAACCAACTTTGGTAAACAGAGAGACAGTTTGCGGCTTCGCTGCTTCCGGGTTGATATAGTTAAGCATTGTCTCGGCATCAGACACCTTGAAGGGATCGCCTGGTTCGTTTGGCTCAATGAACATCTTTTCAATTACGCCATCCTTAACTAACATGGAATAGCGCCACGACCGCTTGCCAAAGCCCAAATCTGCTTTATCTACCAGCATTCCCATTCCATCTGTAAACTCACCGTTACCATCAGGAATGACAGTTAGATTATCTGCCTCTTGGTCTTTTGCCCATTCATTCATCACAAAGGCATCATTAACCGAAATACAAACGATGTCGTCAACGCCATTTTCTTTGAAAACCCTTGCCAATTGGTTGTAACCAGGCAGGTGAGTGGATGAGCAAGTGGGAGTATAAGCACCAGGTAAAGAGAACACAACCACAGTCTTGCCAGCAAATATATCGTCAGTTGTCAGATTCACCCACTGGTTATTTTTACGAGTACGGAAAGTGACGTTGGGGACTCTTTGTCCTTCTCGATTAGCTTGCATGAATTTTGCTCCTCATAACCATTAGTGGATTTTAGATTTTGGATGCACAGATGCCCGGATTGTTAAACCAGTACCAGAATCCTTTATTAAAGCGTACTCGTTATGACTTTAAAAGTCAATTTTTTTCAGCAGATTGTTCCAAATCAAGAGATGCTTCAACAGCAGGTCTGTAAAACCACCTCAAGAAAACGTTGTACAGTTGGGGATGTATCGTTTCTGCGCCAGATCGTAGCGATCGCCACTTGGGGAGATGGTTGTATTGTTTTATAGACTACTCCAGTCCGCTGGAGATGTTGTAGAGATTCAGGCACGATCGCTATTCCCATTTCTGCCGCCACAAGACTAACAATTGTTTGCATTTGAATTGCTTGTTGTGCTACAATAGGGCTGAAGTCTGCTTGGTGGCAAAGACCGATGATTTGATCGTAGAGTCCAGGGGCGATTGGACGGGGAAATAAGATAAAGGGTTGATCAGAGAGGGATCGCAGAGATACAGTAGATTGGTTTGCACTCAGGTGAGTTTCAGGTAAAGCAACGACTAGCGGTTCCTCAAAGACAATCTTAAAGTTGAATAGATCTTCCTCGACCGGAGGACGGACAAATCCCACATCAATCTGCCCTGACCGTAACAAGTGTAATTGCCGATCTGTGGTCATTTCGTGTAACTCCAGATTAACTCCTGGGACGCGATTACGGAATGTTTGCAGAATACTTGGAAGGACATTGTAAGCCGTAGAACTGACAAAGGCAATCGCCATCTGTCCCAATTCACCCCGACTAGTTTGTCGTCCTAGTTGAACAGCCCGATTCAATTGTCTCAAAATCTCCTGGACTTCACTCAGAAACACCTGCCCAGCTTCGGTTAACTGTACTGTGCGTTTTGTGCGGTGAAAAAGTTGAAAGCCCAATTCAGCTTCTAGCTGCTGGATTTGTTGACTCAGAGGAGGTTGGGCAATGTGCAATCTCTCAGCCGCCCGTCCAAAATGTAGTTCTTCAGCCAAAGTAACGAAGTAACGTAAATGTCGCAGTTCCATGTGTCTAGTGATAGGTATGGGCATAGCAGTGCCATACCCTTAGTCAATTAATATATTTTCGATATTAGTTAATAGGCAAAAATATATTGGACATAAATGAATGTATTTCTTACTCTAGTGATTAAGCCTTAATTTACACGTTGCGCGTTTAACTCCAGGCAGCAGCCTAGGAACGGAGAAACTGCACGGGGAGAATCAATCGATGCTAGAGAATTGTTGGAATACTACCCTTTATGAGGGTAAATATAACTTTGTTTGGCAGTATGGTGAAAACCTGCTGGAACTACTGTCTCCTCAGTCAGGAGAAAGTATCCTCGATCTTGGTTGTGGTACGGGACAATTGACAGAGAAAATTGCCCTTGCTGGCGCTGATGTGTTGGGAATTGATTATGCGGCCTCGATGATTGAGAAGGCAAGACAAAACTATCCTCATCTTCAGTTTGCGGTTGCCGATGCGAGAGACTTTCAGGTGGAACAGCCATTTGATGCAGTCTTTTCTAATGCTGCACTGCATTGGATTCCAGAACCGGATGCTGTAATACGTTGTATTTACCAAGCACTTAAGCCGGGAGGGCGGTTTGTGGCAGAGTTTGGCGGTAAGGGAAACGTGAAAGCGATCGCATTGGCACTTGATCGCGTTCTCAATACATTCGGCTATGCTTCTGATGATGCGATCGCCTGGTATTTTCCCAGTATTGGCGAGTATGCTACTCGCCTAGAACAGCAAGGCTTTGATGTAACTCATGCAGTTATATTTGACCGTCCCACTCCCTTGGAAAATGGAGATGCAGGCATGGCGAACTGGATTCGGATGTTCGCTAGTCGTTTCCTAGAGGGATTGAGTAATGCCCAACAAATGCAAGTTATTCAAGCAATTGAGCATGACTTGAAACCGACGTTGTATCGGGATGGGAAATGGTGGGGTGACTACCGCAGAATTCGCATAGTTGCCCAAAAGTAGGGATGGGTTTAATCAAAATTTCTACTGGAAAACAGAAAATCTGAAAAAACCCGCTTCCTACTGAAAAAATTTATGTTGCTATTCCTTTTTGCTGTTGCAGTACTAGCGGGAATACTCAATGGTGTCGCTGGTGGTGGAGGCTTAATTGCCTTTCCAGCACTCCTGCTGGTTGGAGTACCACCGATTAATGCCAATGCTACAAATGCAGCTGCTTTATGATTTGGCACTGCTGCAAGTACGGTTGCTTATCGTCAAGAACTATCTAGTCAGCGACGAGAACTGTTTCTACTCAGCGGTATTAGCGTAGTTGGCGGGATTTGGGGTTCCTATTTACTACTACATACTTCCCAAGCAGATTTGGCTAATTTAGTTCCTTACTTGCTATTGATAGCAACCCTTTTGTTTACTTTGAGCCAACCGTTGATGAAATGGTTGAGGGTTCGCAGTCAAAATCGCTCTAGCTTTCGTTTACCGATGGTTGCGATTCTGCTGTTGCAACTAGCGATCGCAACTTATGGCGGTTTTTTTGGTGGTGGTGGTGGGATTTTGATGCTAGCGGTATTAGAAATTATGGGTATCAAAAATGTTCACACCATGAATGCATTTAAGAGTTGGTTAGCCACTTGTCTTAATGCCGTTGCGATTGTTCATTTTATCCTTGCTAATACCATTGTTTGGTCGCAGGCGAGCGTCATGGCAACAGGTGCTTTAATTGGTGGTTATGGTAGTGCTTACTTTGCCCGTCAGATTGATCCTGCTTGGGTTCGTTGTTTCATCATCTGCGTTGGCTTCAGTATGACTATCTACTTTTTCTGGCAACAGCATTGAGAACGCGATCGCCTGCGTAGTGTTATAGGTTGCAATTAATACCGCTCTCGCTTCAGAAATTGAAATTAGCCGGATAAAAATGAGATTATTAAACTATTTCTCCCCGCAAAACTAAGACTGCTTGCCCGCTAAGTAAAACTCTTTCGCCGCGACAACTAACCTTAATTACTCCACCTCGTGCGGAAGCTTGATAGGCGACGAAATCATCTTTACCAGTGCGATCGCGCCAAAAAGGGCCAAGACAACAGTGAGCTGAACCCGTCACAGGATCTTCATCGATTCCCACCCCAGGAGCAAAAAATCGGGAAACAAAATCATAGTCTGGAGAAGTTGCCTTACTGGTAACAATTACACCCCGAACAGGTAAACTTTTAAGTAAGCCGAAATCTGGCTTCAGGTTCCTGACAGTTTCCTCAGAATCTAACTCTAGCAGATAATCCATCTGATTTTTACCCACGTACTCTGGTGTAGCTCCCAAAGCTTTGATGAGATCGTCAGCCGTTACATCTAATTTAGTCGCCACTTTAGCAGGGAAATCTAACTCAATCCAATCTCCCTGGCGTTTAGCTGTCAACAATCCACTTTGAGTGTGAAACCGCGCCTGTTCATTTAGTGGCAAATAACCCATTTCCCACAATATATAGGCACTTGCTAATGTAGCGTGTCCGCAAAGATCGACTTCAGTAGCTGGGGTAAACCAGCGAAGATTAAAGCCATCAACTTGTTTATGCAAGAAAGCCGTCTCAGATAAATTCATTTCTTTGGCAACATTCTGCATCCAGCGATCGCTACCGGGTTGTGGCAATATACAAACTGCGGCTGGATTGCCTGCGAAGGGTTGATTAGTGAAAGCATCTACCTGAAAGATTTCCTGTGCCATTTATCAGCCTAATTTTTCGCTATCGCTAATCAGTTTATAGTAATGCCCGTGAAAGTGCGATCGCTTTCCTTGTATAAATTACACAATCGTAGAGACGTTAGCTGTAACGCCTCTACAAAAGTCAGGATTCAGGATTCAGCACTTTTTCGTAGACAATTTTACCTGTAATATCATGAATGCGTGCAGTCAATTGGGCAGTTTGACCATCCACGTCGACTGAGCCAAAAAACTGATTGTTTGGCGGCGGCAAATTTGGCTCATCAGGGAAGATGCTGAAATCGTACTGGGGGCCAAAACTGGGATCGAGTGGCAAGTCGCTAGCCGGGCCAAAAGCTCCTGCATGAATCGGGCCAATTACAAATTCCCAGAAAGGATTGAAGTCTTGAAATACTGCTCGACTCGGATCGTAGTATATCGCTGCCGGAAAATGGACATCCGCAGTAATCCAAACGACGTTTTCTATGCCCTCGTCTTTAATAAACTTCAACAAGTCCCTTAGTTGTGCCTCGCGCCCTAAAATGCTGGAGTCATTTTGCGACCAAGCATCGTAGTCTCCTGGGCCGCCAGTTATAATTGACAGCGGATCGTCTGAAGCGATGACTTTCCAGGTTGCCTGCGAAGCTTTCAGTCTGTCTTTAATCCACTGTAATTGGTCTGCCCCTAGCATTTCCAGACTTGGTTCAACGTTCTTGTCGTTGTCGCCTCTAAAAGAGCGTTGATCTAACAAAAACAGTTCTAGGTGCTTACCGTAATTGTAGTTGCGGAAAATTTCCTCACCCCTAATGGGATTGTATTCAAAAAACGCCTGCCTTGCCCGCTCTGCTAGAATATTAGCGGATATACCATTATAAGGTGCTGCTGTCAATATCTCATTTGGATACCAATTATTGGTAACTTCGTGGTCATCCCATTGAACGTAAATCGGTGTTTCTGCTAGGAAACGGGCAAATTTCTCATCTCCCAAGTTATATTTCCAGTTTTCCCGAAATTCGTCTAGGCTAATTGCGACAAAATCTTTGGCTGGTTCGTTGATCCATGTGCCGCCGCCGACAATCTCAGGAATCGGTTTAGTAGGTGGAATCGGATTATCAGCATAAATCATATCACCACTAAACAGGGCAAAATCGGGCTTTAGCTTTCGCATTACATCGAAGATGACATAACCGCCCTGAATTTCTTCACCATCAAAGGCTGTAATTTTCAAGTCGGGATTGCGTCCCCAACCTTGACCCGCCATATCTGCTGCCCAAACAAATCGGACTGAACGGGCGCGATCGCGATTTGGTGCGGTGCGAAAGCGACCAGTCATATTTTGGCGTGTAAATTCAGACTTTACAGAATCATCAACGAATCGCACTTGATAGTAGTAAGTTGTGTTTGGACGCAATCCTTGTAAATCTACCGTGCCTGTATAGTCAGTGTCTGCACTTACGAGCGAACCAACGCGAGTTTGTACTTGCCTTTGAAAGGTGGGAGAAGTGGAGAAGTCTACTACAAGATGCGAAGAGCGATCGCCTCGCCCCCAAATTACCGCACTACTAGCAGTCACGTCTCCCGCTTGAATAGCCTCTAAGTTATATGCATTACTCAGTTCTGCTCTAGCTGGTCTAAGCCATTTACTGCTTGCAACTATACCAGCACTCGCCATGCTTAATGCCAAAAACGAACGTCTCGTGAATCGGCTTTTCATTTTGCAGTAGATCTCACGACTTTTGAGTTAAGTTTAGAGTCAAGAGATAAAGCCGACACCAAATTTTGGTTAAAAGATTGCCCCTACTTTCAAAATTCCCCAGGGAAAACACTATGCTCGTGTTGAAAGTGCATAGGCGAGTTAGAAATTTATATAGTTGGGGATGATATTGTGTTTCCCTGCGTTGGAAAATTCGCCCTGGGGATTTCGTTAAATTTGCAAATCTTACCTCACCTGCTTAATAGCGAATATCAAAACGCGCTTCGCGTTGCACCCCAGTCAAGTGCCGGGTCTCGTTCGTGTCCCGCTGCCTTCATCGCACGTTGGTAGCCTGGGCGATCGCTGATCCTCGCAAGCCACGCCTTGATGTTGGGACGGTTGCCCTGACCGACATTGTAGAACGCCTTCATCGTGCCGAACGGGAAGTGCATCATGATGTCGGCGGCTGTAAACTCGGTTCCGGCGAAGTAGGTCGCTTGCGACAAGCGATCTTCGACCATCCGCAGGTGGTGATCAAGTCGTTCGCCAAGGGCAGACAGGAGTGGAGAATCGCTGCCCGCTCCTGCGGCCATCCCTGCGATCCAGTTCAAGCTGATCTGCGTCATCAGACTGCCGTTCGCATAGTGGAACCAGTACAGGTAGTCGGGATACTGTGGTGACGTAACAGGCACGGCAAGTCGCCCGTTCCCGTAGCGGGCTAGTACGTACTCAATAATCGCACCGGACTCGGCCATCACGATCTCGCCATCGCACAGCACTGGCGCACTGCCAAGCGGATGAACTGAGCGCAGTTCGGTTGGAGCGAACTGCGTGACCGGATCGCGTTGGTACACGCGCAGTTCATACGGCAACTCTAGTTCTTCTAGTAGCCAGACGATCCGCTCGGATTGAGAGACGTTGAGATGATGAACGGTAAGCATATACCCATAAAATGGCGAACTTGCCCGCGTGGACTCCGCTTTGAGTATAACAGCGCGGACGTCACTGACAGATGCGAAATTATTTCTTCTGTCGCTCTTGAGTAAAAAAATGCCTCACTTTATAAAGCGAGGCATAAACCTACTTGTTTCTCTGTTGCTTAAGTCTCAGATATTTCAGTCTCTGAAGATCCTCCCGATGCCCAGAGCGATCGCACTTTATTAGGATGGATCGTTGCATAAGTTCTGTTTCGAGAGAAGCAACAGTTTAATCAATCGTGCAAACGATCTCAAAACTACCTTGACTATTCACCGATGATAGTCCGCTTAATTGTCTCCGCAGCGCCCCCAATTGCATTAGCTGCACCCTGAATTGGATTCGATGTGTCACTAATGGCTTGCATAGATTTATCCATAGGTGTGCTATGCAGTCTTGGATCGGGCTGAGGTGGTGTTGGTTCTGGTCCCAGTGGTTGGGGATTTGCCACATACTCAAACTCGCCTTTGCCGTCCATTGAAGGACCTTTAGCCCAGCGACCTTGAGCGCTTTGCCCACCTTCAGAGTTATTCCAGAACTGATAGGCATTCTCTTTCTTCCCATATTCATATGCAATTTTGGGAACAACAGTTTCCTCAAATCCTTCGCTTTGCAGATCTTCAATCGCCGCTAGCCACTGGTTTTGGTGCATGGTGTCGCGGGCGATCATGAAACTGAGGTGGTCTTTCACTCCTGCGTCATCTGTCATCTCATACAACCGTACAGCCTGCATCAGACCCTGAGACTCAGCGTGGAGATTAGAGCGGAAGTCTGCTAACAAGTTGCCACTAGCAACGATAAAGCGACCGTTCCAGGGGAAACCTACACTATCAGCAGGCATCGCACCTCCACCAGAGACAATTGCGTGCTGGGGGTTCATGGCTGCTGCGATCGCATCCCTTGGGTTAGTACCTCCCATAACCGCACCTACTACCGGATCTTTTGCACCATCTTCTTGCATTTTGATCGGTGCTTTATCCAGCAGATGGGCGACCATCGTGGCTAGCATCTCGACGTGACCAATTTCCTCAGTACCGATGTCTAGCAGCATATCTCGGTACTTGGCAGGCCCCCGACAGTTCCAGCCCTGAAATAAGTACTGCATCATCACAGTCATTTCGCCCATGCTACCCCCGATCAGTTCTTGTAGCTTCTTGGCATAAACTGGATCGGGTTGCGTTGGTGGAGTGAAGTACTGTAACCGTTTTACGTGATAAAACATTCCTGTCTCCTTGACTTAGTTTTTTGTTGAACAAAATCTGGTATTGCTTTTTTCGCCCTTTTAAAAGCAGGCGATATCTCGTTGCTGAATATTTTTAGGCAGTCACTTTCTCTAGGTAACTACTCGTTTAATTACTTTCCATCAACCTATAGAAAGACAAAGAGCAAATTCATTAGAAATAGGTATTTTTATTTACTTTTCAGGTGTGTTTTGATTTAGGTATATTTGTTTACTTTTTAAGTATGTCTTAAGTATGATTATTCTCAAGTAGAAATAAATATTATTAAGCTTTATAAAATTGTTTTGAGTATAGTTGCTTCAAATAATTGAGAAACTTTTTTTGTTCTTAGGACTAACCTTAACAATTTAACGGATTTAGGCACTGCAAGTAACTTGGGCACTTTAACTGTTAAGCTTAATTACTTACCTAGATTTAGCAATACCTTTTTGTTGCATGGGTATCACTCTCTTAAAAGAGAACTCAACAGAGTATTATTAACAATTTTTGCTGCTAAAACTCCATCAAAAGTAGTAAGTCAAAACAATTAATAATTTGTAAGTTTTAAATCGTGAACGATGGAAGCTAAACAAAGTGGAATCTTGAGACAAATAGTTCCTAAGCGATCGCTTAGGAACTAGATGTGGGGTAGTTGCTAGATACAAGATCTGAGTAACTACTCAACCCTAATTACGAATTACAAATTATTCATCACGCCCATGAACTTGAGAAGGGGGACTAGTTGCCTCTACTGCCGTCAAAGGCTCTAGAATTTTATAGGTGTGGGATGCACCTTTGGGGACAACCCAAGAATCTCCTGGCTCTAATAAAACCATCTGACCCTCAAGGTGTAACTCAGCCCGACCGCTAATTACATAACCTACGGTTTCATATTCGCGTGTAGCTGGAGGCTTTGGTTCATCGGGTTGCTCGTTTTCCCACAGACGCATGGAGACAGATTTACCAGAAGCAAGATATTTCTGACCCATCTGACCCTTGGGGGAATTGCTAGAGTCTACTTTCTTAAAGCTTTTATCACTCATGTTTGCTTCCTTTTTACTTTTTCATTTCAAAAATAGCTGCTACCGTGAATAATCCCACAGGACCACAGCCGAAAACTGCAACGGTATCACCTGGCGTAATCTCAGCTATTTCTGCCCCAAAGTAAGCAGTGGGGAAAATATCAGATATCATGATTGCCTGATCGTCACTCACGCCCTGGGGTAATTTGACGAGTCCCACATTAGCGTAAGGGATACGTGCATATTCAGCTTGTAAACCTTGAAAAGCTCCAGTTTCTGCTGGCCCACCAAAAAAGGCAGTTCCGGCATTTGGGCCATTTGGATTTGCATTGTCACATTGCGAATAGTAACCAGTGCGACAATAGGAACAGGAACCACAGCCAATTGTGGAGGGAATGACGACGCGATCGCCTACCTTCAAATTGCGAACATTAGAGCCAATCTCCTCAACAACTCCAACTCCTTCATGACCCAGAATTGTCCCTGGCTTCATCCCTGGCATCGTGCCGCGAATCATGTGTAGGTCAGTGCCGCAAATAGCGCTAGCTGTGAGACGTACAATAGCATCGGTCGGTGCTTGAATTTTTGGTTCGGGTACGTTATCTAAACGAATATCACCAATTCCGTGAAAAACAACAGCTTTCATTTTCTGCCCTCCTTTTTCTTGCTTAAAACTATTGGAAATTCATACTTATCACCTCTTCTAAGTTGGCGTTTGGGAAAGCTTAATTGTTCGACCAGTCTCAGCCGCTTGATAAATCGCCGTCATCAATCTCACATCCTGTAATCCTTCTTCGCCAGGAGTTTTGGGCTGTTTATTCTCCATTACGCACCCAGATAGATGATCCATCTCTAAAGCAAACTGGTTTTGTGCCTGGATTTTCCTTTCTTCCCGTTCCTTACCCCGTTCGACATACAAACGATGTTCGTAGTAGTCTGTTGCTGGATCTAGCTCTAAAGTGCCTTTTGATCCCATTACCTGATAGCGTTTTACATTGGCGTAGCCATAACTTGATGTGCAGTTGGCAATTACACCGCTGGGAAAGCGCAACATGAAATTTACGTTTTCTTCTACTTCTTTGAATCGGGGGTCGTTAGGAGTGCTGTACATCATGGCACCAATCTCTGTTGGTTCTTCACCAGTGATGTAACGGGCAGCTTGCAAGCTGTAGATGCCAATGTCAAATAGGGAACCGCCGCCAGCTAGTTTTTTGTTCATCCGCCAGCGGTCGGCGGGGTCTTTGGGGTCGAGGTTGCGCCCGTGATCTGCAACGATCGCTTTAAGGATACCGAGTTCTTTTTTCTGAGCGATTGCGATCGCTGCTAAATTATAAGGTTCGTATTGAGCGCGATAAGCAATCATCAGTTTACGCCCAGCCTTGTTGCTAGCATCAATCATTGCTTGACACTCTGCAACTGTGTTCGCCATCGGCTTTTCACACATAATGTGCTTGCCAGCTTGAGCGCCACGTATGCTGTATTCGGCGTGCAACCCATTCGGGAGGATGATATAGATAATATCTACCTCTGGGTTGTTGCGGATGGAGTCGTAATTCTGATAGTTATAGATGTTCTTTGGCTCTACACCATGTTGCTGTGCGATTCGTTGTGCTTTGTCTGGAGAACCGCTGACTAAGGCAACTAGGCGCGATCGCTTACACTCAGCAAACGAGGGAATAATTTGTTCTGTAGCAAACTTGCCCAAGCCGACAACTGCCCAACCGAGTTTCTTTTCTGGAGGCATAGGCGGTTCTTTCGCAGGTGTCGATCCTGTTTGTGCTAATGTGCGATCGGGTTTGAAAACTGCTCCGAACGTCCCGACAACACCAAGCGACATCAAACCAAAACCTGCTTTATGCAAAAGATGACGGCGTGTCAGTTCTGATTTTACTGCATCAAACATGGAATTTTATTTGTAGCGAATTAGGCAGAGGACTGTTACCGTAAAAGAACCGGAGCTGCATCGATGCGGGTACGGAATAGAGAATATGGTTTTTCGCGCAGATCCTTCCCTTGTTGATATTGAGGTTGACGGTGCAGTTGATTAGCTGTGAAGTAGAGGTAGCCATCACCAGCTACAGACATTGTATCGGGCCATAAAACACGCGGATCGTGGACTATAGTTTCATACATACCATCAGGCGATCGCCGTAAGATGACGTTATGCTCGTAGTTCGTCAGATAAACTCGATTTTCGGCATCAGATTCTAAACCATCAGAACCACCGCCCTTGTCGCCTTCGTCAACTACGGTTCTGGCTACTTGCTCGTCACTCAATTCCTCGTTGGCTAAAGCATCAACGCTGACGCTATATAACCTCCGACTAGCAAGAGGACAGTAGAATAAACGCTCTCCATCAGCACTAATAGCAATTCCATCTGAGCCTATCTTAAGTGGGGTGGCCCGCCCTTCTGGTGGTCTGTTCATCACTGGCTGCCCTTCTACCAAAGGGAGGAAATTTGGCTCTGCTTTCGTTGAGGGATGGTCGTTAAGTTTGCGCCAACTTCTACCAGAATTCAAATCCACAACAATGATGCCATTAGCACCATTGCTGGAAGAATCAGTAATGAAAGCTATACCTGCTTTACCGCGCCGCAGATCAAAGCGAATATCATTTAGATATGTGGTTGTTAATGCCACCTCCTGGGGAAACAGGATTTTCTTGAAAATGCGGTTTGTTTTCAAGTCAACACCAATTAACTTAGGTCCTCCGTAGGAAGTTGGGCCAAATTCAATGCTACCTGTATCTAGAATCCACAGGCGGTCTTGTGGATCGACTACTACGCTTTGCACAGAAATAAAGGATTCTGACTGGTTGCTAGTGTTTGGGCGGTTGATTTGAGCATTTGGATATGCCACCGTCTTGCCGTTTCTAACTTCCGCAACTGTGAAATCTACCTTGTCACCCCAGCGCGGGAAGTTGACAAAAATGCGACCACCTTGAGATACTGTTACCCCAGTAGGCATTGCACCATTAAAAGACGCAACAGATTCAATGCTGCCAACTGTTTTCTCTTGTGGTAAGTTCTGCTGTGATTGAGAGTAAGCAGGAGAGATAAAGGAAACGGTAGATAGTAGCCAGAGATTAGCAGCTAGAAGGCAGGAGATGGGAGCTAAAAGCCAAAAGCGGTATTTTCGCCTTAAGTTAAACAACATTAGTTTTTCTCGACAATAAATTTCTTTTGAATTCTGGCTCCTGTACTGCTGTACAGACAATGCACTGGTACAGACGTAGCATTGCTACCTTAATCCAGTACAGACGTAGCATTGCTACGTCTGTACGAATTCTGGATTCTGACTCCTTAAGGCTTGAGTACAACCTTAATGCAGTTGTCCTTTTTGTGCTTAAAAATTTCGTAGCCGTGTGGTGCTTGGTCGAGGGGTAGGCGATGGGTGATGATGAAAGTTGGATCGATATCGCCGTTTTGGATGCGATCGAGCAATGGGCGCAAGTATCTGTGGACGTGGGTTTGTCCCGTCTTCCAGGTCAAGGCTTTGTTCATGGAAGCACCCATCGGGATTTTGTCCAAAAAGCCACCGTATGCACCAGGTATTGAGACACTACCACCTTTGCCGCAAGCTACAAGTACTTGCCGTAAGGCAGCGGGTCGGTCTGTTTCCAAACGCACTGCTTGCTTGACGCGATCAAATAATCCCATAAAATCAGTGCCGTGAGCTTCTAGTCCTACTGCATCAATGACTGCATCGGGGCCGCGACCGCCAGTCATTTCTTTCAGGGCTTCACCGACATCAATTTCTTCAAAATTAAGGACTTCTGCTTTGCCTATGTCTTGAGCCATTTGCAAACGTTCGGGAACGCGATCAATCGCAATGACCCGCTCGGCACCCAACATATAAGCGCTCTTGATCGCGAATTGTCCGACAGGCCCGCATCCCCAAACAGCGACGATATCACCAGGCTCTATATCGCAGTTTTCTGCTGCCATGTAGCCTGTTGGAAAGACATCTGTTAAAAATAATACTTGCTCATCTGTTAATCCATCAGGGATTTTGAACAAGCCAACATCAGCAAAAGGCACGCGGGCATATTCAGCTTGACCACCTGCATAACCACCGAAGATGTGGGAGTAGCCAAATAGACCGGATGGGGAATGCCCCATCAGCTTTTCTGCTAACCAACCATTAGGGTTAGAGTTATCGCACAAAGACCATAAATCTCGGTTGCAGAAAAAGCAACTGCCGCAGGCGATGGTGAAGGGAACGACAACGCGATCGCCCACTTTTACATTCTTGACGGCGCTACCAAGTTCAACCACTTCTCCCATGAATTCGTGCCCCATGATGTCGCCTTTCTGCATCGTGGGGATAAAACCATCGTAAAGATGTAAATCCGAACCGCAAATCGCGGTTGAGGTAATTTTGATAATTGCGTCACGGGGGTTAGTAATTTTTGGATCGGGTACTGTTTCCACCCGCACATCATTTGCCCCATTCCAGCAAACCGCTTTCATATTTTCTTTGTCCTTTGTCCTTTATTTTTTGTCCTTTGTCCTTTGTGAAATGTCTACACTTGAGTCTTAAGTATTGAGTATTGACAAATAATAAATTACCAATGACTCTTGACAAATTACTAATGACAAAGGACAAATTATTAATTACTTTGGTAAGAACCCTTTTCTTTTCCAGTTATCGGTTTAACCGTTTTTTCAACTTGCTTTTCAACTGAATTAAAAACTTCTTTTGTTCCGGGATCGATTGGCTCATCTAAATTGAGCTTTTCTCGCACATTGTCGGCAGTTTCTTTGACTTTTTCTATCAATCCATTGTCTTTTTTGATATTCTTTGTCTCAACTTGATCTACTTGGTAAGAAGTAGCTTCCGGTGTGACTGCCTCAGCCAAGGCTGGCGATGCATTAATGAATCCAAAAGTCTGAATTACAAAAACTGTAACTCCTACTAAAAAGACTGTCAGAATTTTGCGCAAAGAAAGGTTTTGTAGCAAAGAAGTTACTTGTTTCATCACATTCCTCTATTTTTGGTAATTGGTATTTGGTAATTGGTAATAGAAAAAACTATTACCAATTACCAGATTCATGGCTTGAGCAGAACTTTGATACAGTTGTCTTTTTTGTGCTTGAAAAGCTCGAAGCCCTGCTTAGCTTCCTCTAGCGGTAATTTGTGGGTGAAAACGCGGGATGGATCGATTTCGCCCTCCATTACACGGTCTAACAACATAGGCATATACTTCTGACCGAACATTTGCCCCATTTTGAAGGTCAAAGCTTTGTTCATAGCTGCGCCTATCGGCATCTTATCTACAAAGCCAGTGTAAACACCCATGATCGATAAAGTACCACCCTTGCGGCAAGCTAGGATCATTTGTCGCAGAATATTAGGGCGATCGGTTTCCAGCTTTACTGCCTGCTTGGCTTTGTCATAAAAGCCTTCCAGGCCCATACCGTGAGCCTCTAGTCCCACTGCGTCAATACAAGCATCGGGACCACGCCCCCCAGTCATTTCTTTGAGCGCTTCGCCAGCATCAATTTCCTCGAAGTTTATTGTTTCTGCTTTGCCGAAACTTCTAGCCATTTCGAGGCGTTCGGGAACTCGGTCGATCGCAATTACTCGATGCGCCCCCAGCATATAAGCGCTGCGCATGGCAAATAGTCCGACCGGGCCGCAACCCCAAACTGCTACGGTATCTTCGGGTTGAATATCGCAGAAGTCGGCTCCCATGTAACCTGTGGGAAAAGCGTCGGAGATAGGCAGAACTTTTTCGTCGGGCAGTCCTTCGGGAACTTTGACAGCGCCAAGATCTGCAAATGGTACGCGCACGTATTGGGCGAAAGCTCCTGCATAGCCACCGAATGCATGGGAATAGCCGTAAATCCCCGCCGTGCTATAGCCCATAATTTTCTCTTGAATCCAACCATTTGGGTTGGTGTTATCGCATAGCGACCACTTCTGAGATGAACAGTATTGACATTGACCGCAGCCAATCATCGAGGAAACAACAACGCGATCGCCCTTTTTTAATTTTTTGACTTCACTACCAATTTCGACGACTTCCCCCATGAACTCGTGACCGATAATGTCACCTTTTTGCATCGTGGGAATGTAGCCATCGTATATGTGCAAGTCAGAACCGCAGATGGTTGCTGATGTAACTTTGAGAATGGCATCGCGCGGGTTGAGAATTCTTGGATCGGGAACTGTCTCTACCCGCACATCATTAGTACCGTACCAGCAAACAGCTTTCATAAAAATGATGAATTGTGAATGATAAATTATGAATTGAGAACGATGAACTATGAATCATGAATGATGAAATTGTCTTTTCAGCATTCAGCATTCATCATTTCTTCAGCCTTGCCCTTTTGGTTGCCCTTCTGTAGTGGCAATCTCGCCTGCTTCCATTAGCATTTTGAAGCGGCGCAGATCGTCACCAATTTGCTGGTCTGGTTCTTCACCGAAGAGTTTAGCGATCGCAGCTGTTAATGCACCCCCTGGAGGCGCATATTCAATTACTACTTTGACTTCAGTACCGCGATTGCCTGGTGCTGGTTTAAACCTGACAAAACCGGAATTATCAACATCCGCCCCTTCGACCGAAGCCCAGGAAATAAACTCATTTTCCCGATCTTCAATAATATCTGCATCCCACTCGACACTTGCATCTAACGGTGCATTCGCCACCCAATGCGATCGCTTGCTATCAATTACCGTCACAGATTTGAGATGCTTCATAAAAGTTGGCAGTTGCTCAAAATTATGCCAGTACCGATAAAGCTCATCCGCAGGCTTATTAATCGTTACCGTCTTCTCTACCTTAATTTCTTTGTTTACACCCAAAGCGTCTTTAATCCCTCCTTCTGATGTTGCAGCTTTATAAGCCAATCCACCACCTGCGACTGCCATCAAAGCACCGCGTAGCGATCGCTGTCTCAGTCCCATCAGCACCATAGCGCCGCCACCAATCAGCGATGCCCACTTACCAACTTCACCGCTATCAGCTTGATTTGACTTATCTTCTGGTATTGAAGTCATTTCTGGAATCTCCTATAAAAGTAATTATCAAAGTAGGTTATCGGTAATCAGTAATTCACAACTACCAATACAGACGTAGTAGTAGAGACGTAGCAGTGCTACGTCTCTACTACCAAAGCTACGCCATCTTCATTGCCGGAGCAGTTGTAGGCTTAGCAGGTGCAGCCCCCACTCTGGCGCGATACAAGTCTGCTAAATCGCGTTCGTAGGTCGACGAATCTCTGAGGATTTCCCTAAATAACCCTGTTGATACCGGATCGGTGAATTGTGCATATAAGGCGTATGTATCGACTATACCGGTCTGAATATCTCCAAGAGCGCGGCGGATCAAATCGGTGTCATCACTACCTTGCAGTGCTGTTTTCAGCTTGGCATACTTATCGGCAGCTTTAGCAGTTAGGGATGGTTGTTCACCTAGTTCAGCCAGTCTTGCTTCTAGCTTCTGAATATGCCGAATTTTGTTTTGGCTCATCTCTTGTAAAAGCGATCGCAATTTGGCATCAGAAGTTTTCTCGGCGTACTGCTCGTATGCTTCTTGTCCATAGCGTTCGCCCGCCAAAGCTGTATTCAAACCTTTGACAATCTCACTCTTGGTAGAGCCACCCCAAGCATCAGCAAGTTTCCACCATTCAGCATTTGCATCTGTCACCTCTGGCATAGCTGCTTCTTTGCCAGCGTAACCAAGACGGCTTAATATAGCTGTTGTGAAAATTGCTAAATCCCCAGGCAAACGGGAAGTGATTAAGTTGCCGTCAATTACCAGTGGCTCATCTATATAGTTAGCGCCAGCATTAATAATATCCTTGCGAATGGCAACAAAACCAGTAGCTTGTTTGCCTTTGAGCAAATCGCCTTCAATTAAAACTTGCGGCCCGTGACATACTGCGGCAATAATTTTGCCTTGCTGCATTGCTTCAGTAACGAAGCGTACTGTGTTAGGGTTGGTACGCATTTTGTCAGGAGCCATACCACCGGGAATTACTACAGCATCAAACTCGGATGCGATCGCTTCTGTTGTTGTACCGTCCGGTTGCACGGAAACTTTTCCCTGTTTCCCCTTATAAGTTTCGTTCATGCGCGAACCGAGGACAACCACATCGATTCCCGCCATTTTTATTCCTTTATAAGGGACTTGAAACTCTGCATCTTCTACCCCATTTTCGATTAGGATAGCGACTTTTTTCTTAATTGAATGATTGTTAAGTTGTGTCATTAATTTTCCTAGGTAAACACCGTTTAGAATTGTGAATTTTTAATTTCTGAGTGCCTAAACACTGACGTTATTCGATCCGGTGGCAAATAGTTCGGCGTAGTCATCTGAGAAATTGGCGCGAACATCAGCCAACTCACCAGGAGTAACGGCATTTTGCAATACGGCAAATACTGCACGGGCGTGGGCTGCGGCGGTTGTTGGTTCTACGCCTTCTTTCTCACTCACACGCCTGATAAATTCTTCCAGCTTGAAGAAATCCCCATTTTGACCTTCTCGCCCATGCAGATATTCAGCTAGTTCTTTTGGCAATTGGGATGCTAAGTCTTTGGCTTCATCGCCAACAATGCGCTCTCTAATTGTTTCCAAAGTTGCCCGCGTAGCAAGTTCTGCCTCTTGACGCGAATTCAACTGAGCAACAGTTTGAACGTGTTTAATGAACTCGTCGTACTTCATTTTCGCTCTCCTCAAATTCAAAGTGCAATTTGGGTAATCTTTGGCTTTGACGACAGCAACAGTTCATTACCCCATTCGTGTTATTTACGTCTGTTGTGGCACAAAATTACTGCCGCATCAGTTTCAAGCGTATTCAGCTATACTTCAGATTCCTTCCTCCAAAAGGATAGATTCTTTCGTTCTAGCGGGATACAACTCTAGGAATAGGTGGTAATAGTTGTGATCGCGCTATGGTGAGGGAAATCTCGTCCTTAGTTTTAGGCTCTTCTTTCTGGCAGCAGGGGAAGCAGGGGAGGATAAATAATCAATTAGGCTTTATATCAGGCTATGAAGAATAAAGACAAAGCAGCAAATAAAAATACAGAGCAGTCTCAGGATTTGCCACCAGAAGTAACTGAATCTTACGGCACTGGTCTGAAAGACCCGCAGGAACTCAACATCGAACCAGGAGATGCAGAGCTGTTAGCTGAATATACAATCGCCACACCTGGACATACTGCTGCTGACGAGGATGCTCTTTGGGGAGACGTTGTTTCAATCGAAGACGACCAAGTTGGTGATAACCCAATACTGACTGGTGGGGATATTGATGCTGCTTGGAAAGAAGCTGATACAGTTGGAGATGAAGCTGTTGGCGGCACTGCTCCCACACCCGATCAAGATATTGTAGATGAAATTGGGGCGGCTGTAGGTTTAGAGATGAGCGATCGCGAGTTTCTGCATACGCAAGACATTTTAGAGAATCGAGATGATCGCCGTTGGGAATTAGATCCTACCTCCGCTGAAGACTATCAAGAGCGCCGGGAATAAACAACTCACAAAGAAGTAGTATTTCACCTTTTCAGAAGCATCCTAATTTTACAGAAAAGGCAGTAGCAATTGATGCTACTGCCTTTTTGCTGTTTACAGCAGTTTTCATCTATATGAACCATACATTCAGCCCTTTTTTGTCATTCTCGTCACTAGGGTGGGCAATGCCCACCTTACGTTTAGGGCGGTATTAAGCTGCCTTTTTGGTTTATGATTCATCTCAAATAAAAACCACCGTCCAAAATAGTTGCTGGACGTTACCAGCGATTCTGCTGATCTGCGGGGTCGCCGTATGGGTCTTCACTGGCTGGGCGGATGTTGCCATATTGTCCGTAATCTGCAGGGTCGCCATATGGGTCTTGGCTGGCTGGGCGAACGTTGCCGTACTGTCCGTAATCTGCAGGGTCGCCGTATGGGTCTTGGCTAGCTGGGCGAACGTTGCCGTACTGCCCGTAATCTGAAGATCCACCTCTATCCATCATTTTCTTCGCTGCCAGAGCTGCTATACCAGCCATCGCTCCTTTGGCTAATGGGTTACTAAAAATGTTGCCGCCTTGACCACCCGTAAAGCCCCCTGTGACACCGCCCAATAACTGGCCGAGTAGATCTGGTTGCTGCTGGTGCATCTGACCTGTAGCGCGGGCGAGATAGTTAGGATCTTGATAGCGATCATCCTGACCGTCTCCATCTAGATCGGGAAAATTATAGTTTTGCTGCCGCGTTTGCTGCTGAAGATATTGACCGAACTGCATCCGCTCTTGAGGTGACATTCGGCTAAAGGCTTCTTGTGCAGACTCGTGATATACATCCGGGGGTAACTGTCTGGATACTTGTTGGTAACGGTTGAAAACTTCTTCGTCCGAGTATCCTTCATGAGGAGAACCCTGCTCGTATCGATTCACAAAATCTCGGTAGTCTCGCTCTGATTCCTGACCACCACCAAATATGTTTTGTAAAAAATTCATCTGTTTCTCCTAAACCTTGATTAAACTAAATTGCTCAGCACAAGACTACTGCTGTTACATCCGGTTATCTATTGAGCAGTGGTTACAGTGCTGGAGCCGGGGCCCCGCCTAAACCAGTTAAATCGCGTCCGGTTGGGCGATTGTTATAACCCTGGAAGTCACGGTATTGTTGCGCTTCAGATTCTGGGACTCGGATTCCTTCCGGTGGCGGTGTTACCCAATGAGCGCGATGCTGTGCGTCTCGGTAATAAACGCGCCCGTTTTTAGAGAGGTAGTATTGCCCTTCCGGCCCTTGTTTTTGCGAGTTCTTATGCTTGTTATATAAGTAGTAAAGTGCAGCAGCTCCTGCTAAGATTGCCACTTTCTGAGTGTTCGACAATCCCTTTTTCGCTTGGGGTTGGTTGTCTGAGGGACGATTGGACACCGTTCCTACACGCGAATCGTCAACGGGTGGCGGTGGAGCAGAACTTTGGGAACCGCCGCAGGCATTAAGCAGCGGAACTGTTAGTAACACTGAAAGTAGCAACGCCATTAGGCGTAAGCTTCTTCTCCTTTCTGGGTAGATTTTGTTCATCGGATATCTTCTTCGCCTTACGTTATTGACGCTGTATTGTGGCGCGATCTATGAACTTGCAATACAGTGCAGTTCCATGTAATAGTGATGAAACTTACAAATCATTCCATCCCACCCACGATAGAAGCTGCTTCAACTAGTTCATCCTAGAGATATATACCTATGGAAAGCTAATAAGGTTAGCACAACTTGAAATCTGAGCAAATCAATTGAGGATCTCGATCTAGCTTTCCTTGATACCCTTGAAACTATAAAAGGCGCGATCGCTTACGAGTCAAAGCAATGTCAATTGCATAGGCACAGACACAGTTGGCGCGGATTCCTCTACCTGCATCTGTAATAATAGTTACTTTATCTTCTAAACGTCTGTTCATTCGCTCTGGCAATATATCGCCGCGCCAGCTATAAGATAGGCAGAATTTTGAGTCCTCGTGCGATCGCTAACCCTTCTTTCCCGCTCTTGTTGAGTTTCTCTAACTCTTCCTCTGTCTTCAGTCAGGTTTTCTACTTCTGTCTTGAGTGGGTGTAAGTGATAGAACTATCTCTGCTAACTTTCAGAAGTCGGTGGAAATAAAATTGACAAGAGCAAACATTTTTTCAGTTTGATCTCCGATCTAATATTAATCAGTTTTCTCAAACTAGAGGTAGCTATGTCATTTACTCAAAGTAGCGATCAAAGTCTTAACCAGCACGTACAAGCAATTCAAAAATTAGATGTAGATGACCAGTTAGCTTGGTTTTACTTCGTTTATAAAGAGATGGGTGGCTCGATTACGCCAGCAGCACCAGGCGCTAGCACTGTTTCTGCTGATATCGCTGAAGGTTTGTTTAATCAAATCAAAGAGAAGTCCCACGAAGAACAATTACAGTTTCAGCGCGATTTGATTAACAAGGGAGATACAGAATACACCCGGATGTATGGCTCAATGAGCGATACTACCAAGCTACTGTTTTGGTATCGTTTGTCTCAAGGAATGGACAACGGTACTATTATTCCTATGCCTCCAAGCTACCAGCCTTCCTCTCAAGTACAAGAACTGGTAAATCAAATTAAAGGACTTGACTTTGAGCAACAAATAACCTTATTCCGCGACTATGTAGGACCAATGGGTGCTGAGCCAGCACCAGGCGCGGAAGTATAAGTTTAGCCATCAAGATGCAAAGGTACTGCCACCATAGCGCGACAGCGCTTGGTGGTATGCGCAATTGCGGGTAGGCTTAGTCGTCAGACAGAGAAGTTTGCAACTGAACATATTGTTTTAGCTGCTCAACTGTAACACTCGGCAAGAAGCTACAGATAGTAAGCTCCTGAACAAAAGACGGGTTGGAAGTATACTTGCTTTAATTCTGCCACCAATTTCTGGTGAATCAAGCGGCTAGATACTGTTTTTAAATTATTCACAAATCTACTAATTTGCACTTTACCACTGGAATTCAACAATTAGGTGTATGCGATCGCTTTCAAAGATTTCTTCTAGTCGCTTCAACTACTCCTAATATTCGTGAATAATCAAACTAGTTTAATATCAATATTTAACCACTAACACTTAATAGCAAAGTCTTAGCACGTAAGCTTATTAAGCTCTAAAATAATGAGCTTTATCTTTATTTGTGCATTTGTGCATTTGTATTCAAATAATTATACGTATTGTCTAAATTAGAGTTAATATTTTGTCATATTTCTTTCCGTTTTTTAGTTTTTTCCACATCTATCTTTTGAAATAACTTTTAACTAGATTATTTGGCTTCGTTTTCTGTCTTTTTGTAGGGGTTTACCTTTGTTGGAAGTGTTGTAATTCCTATAAGAGTAACTCAATCTGTATATTGAGAAACAAAACTGTGATAATTTTTTAGGAGATTTCTATGACATCAGCAAACAAAGATTCAAATCCCGTAGCATCAGCAAAAACAGATTCAGAAACATCAGCAAACAAATATCCTGAAAACCCAGCAATCGATGAGTCTATAAAAACTAGCACTGAGGATCTCAAACAGGACAATGGTGAGGTAGAACTCAACCCGCATCCCAGCAAAGCCCTGGGCGAGCTTCTTACAGGAACAGATGAATCTAGCTCAAAGGACGCTTAATCAAAGTTGGCGTTTTGGTATCAGATAGTACAAAAACTAGGCAGTAGCATACTTGGCGATCCCAGTCGAATCAGCCGAAAATTCAGTGATCGCCCCGCCAGTTTTCTACATATAATAAGAAACCCCAGTCTGCTGACTGGGGTTTTTCAAATGCTGAATGAATCTTGCTCTAAAAGGCTCGCAAGACAAAAGACGAGAGAGCAACTGCCAATACAATACTAAGCAAAATGTGGTTCAAGAGTCTCTCCAAGTCTGGGTTAGAGCCTAGTATGGCATTGTCACGACCTGCGGTAAAAAATAGAAACCAAGTCTGGTTAGCAGTAATAAGAGCAAAGTTATTAAAGTCACGGTTAAAAACCGTAGCGGATGCAAACCGATAGCTACTTGCAAGCTCAAAGTCAGCTTTGATCGCAAATCTCCTGAGTTGCTTAACCCTGTTTTGTCACTCTAGGCAGAAGAAAAGTAGAGATCAGGGTGAGTCAGGAAGATAAAAATGGGATAGGTAAGGTAATTAACAATGGATTGAAGTTTAGCAAATCCCAAAGATAATTGAGGAATAGGAAAAACTGTAAGCCAAGGCTGAATTAAATTAAATAGTACAAAAGGTTGAACAATTAAACGGAGATTGTTTAGAATATTCTTCCAACCGAGTCCATTATCCCACCTGGGGTGTGAAGCCAATTTTGATTGAGATTGTGGTGGAGAAGGGTGCATTTGTTCTGAGTGAAGACTAACTACCAAGTAGCTACTACAAACAATCTCCCACCACCGTTCAATATCTGGGTAATGAGTCAGACGGTAATCTGCCCAACCTAATTCATTCTTACTTTGCTTCAAGCCATATTCTACCCAAGTTCTTAATCGATAAAAATTCCCAACTTCTCTTGGTGTAATGCCTGGATACTTACTCATGACATACCAAGTTGAGTTCTCAGGTAATGCGAGAGTATCTGTAGTAATCTGCCAATACCTAGGTTCTCCACGTTTGCCAGGAATTATTTCACGAGTAAACCGATATTCTGTGGTGAGGTCAGAGAATACCCTTTTAAACCGTAGCCATTTTAAATATTGAAGACTTTGCCTGGGAAGTAGCTCCACAGAATGATTTGAGCGAATTGCAACTATATAGTTCAGATTCAGTTCATTTAATACAGATATGAAATTTGTACCACTCTCACCATATAAGCTATCTGCCAGCACCAAGTTGAAGTTAAAACCCATTGATTCTAGCCTTCTTATCAGTCTTGCTGCTATTTCTGGCTTGGTATGATACTTATCTTGTGGCTGTAATCTTTCACGGGGCTTGTACACTTCAAACAATAATGGGAAGGTCAGACCGCAGAACACACCATACGCTGTTACAACTACAATTCCATTCTCGGTTTTTCCCAAATTTCCTATATACTGTCTTTTTACATAATCCGTTGATGTTCCTTTCTTCTTGTCTCCGGTTTCGTCAATAATTAAAATGATTGGTCTTCCTTTTAATACCTGTAAAATTAGTTCTAACCGCCAGCTTCTTAATTTTTCTATATCCCACCTTGATTTAGTTAGAAAGTGATGTAACCCTTGGTGGTTATCCAAGCCAACAATTTTAGCAATTGCTGGTAGAGTTTTACGTTTTATATCCGAAACACAGCCGACATGAAGATATTTGAAAGCCTCGAAACTTCTAACATCTGAAAACAGCTTTTTATACCACTGGCAATATTCATCCACAAAGAGCGACTGTTGATGCTGCTGAACGAGGCTCTATCATGCTCTCTGACATGGTTTCGTCGTTTTATCCTCTTTATTATCTCATAGTAGTGACAAAAGAGGGTTAATTAGAAAGCGATTTGGACAAAAAACTACTTATCAACCTGTAAATCATTGAGTGTGCATATTTTTAAGCAGCATAGGCAATGAAACTATGCTCAAAATATTTCATTGCTGCCTTAGCAACACAGGCAGCAGGCTAATCTGCAAGAGATCTACTGAGTCAAAATTAGAATTTTGGTATTAAATTACACATAAATTGGGTAATGGTATTGTTTACATCCCAAGTGACCGAAGCGATTTTAGATTTCAGATTAGGGTTTTACACTTTGCGATTCTATTATCACAAGGGACAGAGCAACTAAATTTATTTATGGAGAAAAAGAAAAATTTTTCTGATATTAAGTCCGTGCATTAATGCATGGGGTCAATCCGCTCATCTTACCGCTCATCCGGGCATCGGTTGACAATAGCCCGTCTGCTGAAGCGATGCAGTTGTTCAACTCAATCAAAGGAATGAAGTAAGTAATATCTGTTGCCAATGTAGTAAATAATATATTTGTCATATTTGCCACTCAACGCCAAGTTTGAAAGTACGCTCAGGCACTTGAGATTTTGCAAGGAGCCATAATTGATGAAAAAAAAGCGTCGTTCATTTCTAAAAGTCCGGATTCTGAAACAGGATGGAAGGTTAAACATTGAGGGACAGAACAAATGGTACTCCTACTGGCGCGATCCATACCATTTACTTCTAACTATGCCTTGGTCTTGGTTCCTAGGACTTGTTAGTTTAGGGTATGTGGTTTCCAACGCCTTGTTTGCTTTAGCTTATATGATTGGAGGAGATGGGATCGCAAATGCTCGTGCGGGTAATTTCTTCGATGCTTTCTTTTTCAGCATTCAAACAATGGCATCGATTGGTTATGGTGCAATGTATCCGAAGAGTGACTATGCTAATACATTAGTTGCGATCGAATCTCTAGTGGGTTTAATGGTTTTAGCTATGGGAACTGGGTTAGCCTTTGCTCGGTTCTCTCGTCCTACGGCGCGAGTGGTTTTCAGTCGCGTGGCTGTGATTGCTCCCTTCGATGGTGTGCCAACCTTGATGTTTCGAGTAGCAAACAAGCGACGCAATCAAATTTTAGAAGCACAGCTAAGGTTATCACTGGTGCGCGATGAAATCAATGCCGAGGGGCAATTTATCCGCCGATTTTACGAGCTTAAATTGGTGCGGAGTCAAAATCCAATTTTCATATTAACTTGGCTAGCGATGCATCCGATTGACGAGAACAGCCCGCTTTATGAGGCTACGCCAGAAATACTGGCAACAGCAGAAACTATGCTTATAGTTACCTTAACTGGCATTGATGAAACTGTTTCCCAAACTATCCACGACCGTCACAGCTATATCGCACCGGAAATACTATGGAACCATCGCTTTGTCGATATCATTTGTAGGAAGCCTGATGGGCAGCGCTTCGTTGACTACAGCCACTTTCATAATGTCGAACCTTTGTAGTTGAAGGCACAAAGGTTAAGCTAAGTCTTGACACTCCCATCCCTCCACTTCACCAAAAAACTGGGTCTGAAGCCTCGCCGTTCTAGGGCGACTTTTGAGTTTATTCGAGCATAGAGGTATTATATTATACTTGATTTGGAATAGCGAAAGGCACTGTTGCTATGCAGAAAAGGTCTCGCAGTAGGTAGTATTGGCATGAGAGATGACGGGAGGAAGGATTCCCCCCGCCACTCTCTCGCGAAGTACGCAAACCGTAGCTTAATGGGGCCTTCCGATGATTGCATCGGTAAGAAAAAACATCTGGAGTCCAAGTTTTCGTATCGCTTGGTGGAAACCCAGAATGTAAGCACGCCTGGAGGTTCGAGGAATAGTATGTTTGTAGGTGTCCATCTGCAACATCGCTATTTCTTAGGGCTGCTCAAAGCTTCGTCCTACTAGGACGGAGAAGGTTACTTCGTTCCGTTAAAGGCAGGGGATTCTTGTTCTTGCTTCACTAACCCCATATGGGAGTTAGATCCACTTACCAAGCTTGGAGGAGTGCCATTCACCTCGCCCGAATGAACGCCCTTAACCATTACAGCCAAAGGTTTCTAAAGCTCAATCGGGCAGGACAAACCAACCCAGTTGCCAATATTTCTACTAGCTCCGTAGTCAGCGTGTCCTCGATATTCGCATCGACGGCAAGTATAATCGTGCTTGTGTCGCTCATTAATTGCACCACACTTGGGACAAGATTTTGTCGTGTAAGGTGCGGGTACTTTTTCAACCGCAACTCCAGCTATTTGAGCCTTGAAAAAGATGAATTGCTCTAGCTGAAAATAGCTCCAAAAATTGCGGTTAGAACTAGCGTCGCTCTTCTGTTTTTTCTTCTGCTTAGCTGTCTGTCTGATGTTGGACAAATCTTCTAAGCGAATACCACACTTAAAGTCAACAGCTAGTTGCACAATTTCTTTGCTGATAATGTGGTTGATATGTTTGATCGTCTGGCGCTCTTTCTGTTCTAGTCGTTTGATAACTTGCATCTTTTTCACTTTCTGTAACCGTCTACGTTTGACAGCATAGTGTTTGCGAATTTTACGAATATGTGCAGACCTCCAGAATTTGGGCATTCCAGATGGAACAGAAGCAACAGCTAGTATATTCTGTCCTCTATCTACACCGATCCATCCTTGAGGTTTACCTGCATCAGCAACCTGCATTGATACAGATAACAAGGCGTACCAAATACCATTCTTAGATCGCCATAACTTAATAGAACCTTTGGCAACGAAACCATTAAGTACGCCGTCTAAGATTTCTTGATACTTAGACTGCTGTATTTCTAGAGCGTGTTATGCACTTTGTACTGCCAAGTCTGCAAATCGTCTTAGCATTAATACAGCAAAAGCAACAAGATGAAAACCGACTAACGTTTCGGTCGTGCAGGGCAGAAGTGTGGGACTGCTAGACTGAACAAAGTGTAGTTGCTCAGTAGTGTAATGAAGTGTCCTCTGTGTGGTCATGACAAACCGCATAAACATGGCTTGGCGAGTAAAGGTAGCCAACGCTACTTGTGTCCCAAATGCCAACAAACCTTTACCGATACCTTCGATACGCTCTACTACCGTCGACAAGTGAGTGAAGAAGATGTGCGGATTGTGCTGCAAGCCCACGTAGAAGGTAGCAGGAAAGCGGCCTATTAGTCGTATTAGCGGTTTAGCTCACGATACCCTAGTCAGCATTGTTCAAGCCGAAGCGTGAAAAAGCACAAGTGGTAAGCTAATGTTCATTTAAGTTGCACAAAAAATAGTCGTTAAAGGAAGCCAGTTGTCAGGAGTCAGTTGTCATCCCGTCAAACTGTCTCCTGTCTCCTGTCTCCTGTCTCCCTCTCCTTTACGCGCAACGTTTGCCCCGAATTATTCCATCCGCAAAGCCCCGTTAGATATGCACGCTTTCATGACGATTAGCTTACATAACACTGAAGTACAGGCAGTGGATACAGATGCCATCGCTGCTAACGAGTTGTGGTCATTTGTGGAAAAAAATACTTCATCGCTGCCTGCCCGATGAACTCATCGCTGTGAGATTGCTGGATTGCCCTGACCTTAGCGTGGGCTGAATGGGTTGATTCTTACAGGTCGTGTAGGCAAGCATACCGACTCCTTAGTCCAGGAGTTAGTCACAAGTACTGAAGGCAAAACGGATTGCAAGGAATGGCATACTGATGGTTGGAAAGGATATGAGCGAGTACTGTCTTATGAGATCTCGATCATTATATTAGTAAAGTGTTGACGCAGCGCTTAGAGCGCACCAATGGGATTGTTCGTCAGCAAACAGGACGTTAACATCGCCAACAAAACGCTCTTTGGCAAGGTATGGGAGCAGACCGAGGTCACTGTGAGGCTCGTCTTGAGCTACTTCAACTGGATCTGCCAGCATTCGTGCCTGAGAACGGTGGCCGCACAGCGAACAGAGCTAGCTGATCTTCCTTGGACTTGGAATGACATTGCTACCTATCCCACACTTTTGTAGGGCATGACCGAGAACTTTAACATCAACCAGGACTTGAGATGAAGTTTTTGAAGTCTGATCAGCAATTCTCATTATGGAAATTCAACTGGAGTTGGGTGGGATGTACAAATCTAAACCATTGAGCATGAAGGTGAGTAAATGATCCCAACTATCAAAATACAGATAACGCGTTAAAGCCCGCAAGTCATCGAAGAA
>DATNQH010000215.1:0-6520 GCA_036704105.1 Leptolyngbyaceae cyanobacterium
TCGATCCCGCACTTGAGAGAAGTCTTTGACTTCATTGAAGCCAATTATCACAAATCGATTACCCTTCATGACGTATCCCAAGCAGTTGGTTACTCCAGAGCTTACTTAACTAATTTAGTGGCAAACCAGACAGGACAAACAGTGAACCGTTGGATCGTGCAACGTCGGATGGCAGAAGCACGTTTATTACTGCGAAATACTAACCAGTCAGTAGAGCAAATCGCTGCTCAAGTGGGCTATCAAACTGTGTGTAATTTCTTCCGTCAGTTTCGCCAATTTCATGGAAATACTCCTCATGCTTGGAGAAAGGAAAATCAAAATTAATTATTAGCAATTAAAAACAAAATAATTGCTATTTGTTGCCAAACAATTAATATTGTTATTTAAGTTTACATCAGATAAACTGTCAAACATAAACTTTTATTCACTACAACCGCCCAATAAAAGTTTATTAAATGATTACTCGACTGCAACTAGACTTCAAAACTTAACTAAATAGGCACAAATAAAAAAAACACTTGGAGCAGCGCAGCTTTTTGCTTCCAGTATTGGTATGGAATAAAAATGATTAGTATTGTGTGCAAATCTTGTTTACACCCTCAAAAAATATGTCAACTGTCCTGCATAGTCTAAGAACGAGCGAAATTGAGAAGGGTATAAGCCTTTTGGGATTGAAGATAACTGAATCTGAATTGAATGAACTTCAAATTGGCAATGCGATCTCACTTGAAGGTAGAGGCTTAAGTGAAATTGGTTCAGTATTTATCCTTGCCGAAGCTCTTTCGGCAATAAATTCAGTTAAATCTATTACTTTTGGCGATTTACCAAAAGTATCTAGATCTTCCCGTTCTGGAATTCCTATCTACTGTTGGAATTGTGAACTTATTGGCAAATGTTGTATTGTTTTGAGTTTAATAGATGGTTATCCAGCAATTAAAGTTGCATCTGAAAGTAGAGAATACTGTTCTTAATATATTGAAACTAGTATTTGTAGGAGAGATATTTAATGGGTGTTAAATTGACTGCTTTAGGAAGATATTTACCAGCAAATATTGTGACGAATGACGAGCTTGCTAGGATCGTAAATACTTCCGACGAATGGATTTGCAAGCGCACAGGCATTAGGGAAAGGCGAATTGCTGCTCCCCACGAAAGTACATCTACTTTAGCGATCGCTGCTGCAAAAGAAGTATTAAATAAACGTGGAATCGATGCTTGGGAGGTAGAGGCGATCGTAGTTGCAACAATGATGCCAGACAGCCCTTTTCCCTCAGTCGCTTGTAAAGTACAGCATGAAATTGGTGCTATTAATGCATTTGCTTTTGACGTATCAGCAGCTTGCTCTGGTTTTGTTTATAGTCTGGAAATCGCAGCACAATTTATCAAAACTGGTGCGATTCGTAATGCATTAGTTATAGGAGCAGAAGTTTTTTCCAGATTTATAGACTGGGAGGATCGTTCTACCTGTGTCTTATTTGGAGATGGTGCAGGAGCCGCTTTTTTAGAAGCAGGAGAAGATGATAATTTCTTAGGTTTTGTTCTTCGTGCTGATGGTTCCGGGCAAAATCTCTTACATATGCCTGCTGGTGGAACTGCACTTCCGGCATCAGTTGAAACAATTAAAAATAGACAGCATTTTCTGAAAATGAATGGTTTGGAACTGTTTCAAGCTGTAGTACCAATGGTATGCGATGCCATTTTAGATACTTGTGAAAAAGCAGGTGTATCTCTTGAGGAAGTTCAACTGATAGTTCCTCATCAAGCTAATGTTCGCCTGATTGAAGAAGTAGCGGAATGCTTAGAAATTCCTTTGGAACGCTTCATGTTGAATCTACAAAAATATGGTAATACATCTGCGGCTTCAATTCCAATTGCTTTATTAGATGCAGTGAATTCAGGGAGAATTTATCCAGGCGATCGCATCATGCTAGTTGGTTTTGGCGCTGGACTTACTTGCGCAGCTAATATCATCCGCTGGGACGAATCATTTATTAAATAAGGATGAATGAGAGTGAAACAGCTATTAACTATTTCAGAGAAAGCCTGTGTTTCTGCTACTCATGTCAGAACAGGAATTGATTTTGTTTACACCGAGGATATACGTGAATTTGTCGATTCGCCAGTTGACATTCTTCTTACAGAATCCGAATGGCGAAACATAGCAGAATTACCTGATCGCCTGCAACGAATAGCAGGAAGATTCGCTTGTAAAGAAGCGATATTGAAAGTTTTGGGGCATGGAATTGATGAGGTAGAACTAGTTGATATTGAAATCTTAAATGACAACTGTGGCAAACCGATTGTTTATCTACAAAATTCGGCGCTGCATTACTGGAGACAAATCGGATTTAGTGAATTAGATGTGAGTATCACTCACCACAAAGACTATGCAGTGGGAATGGCAGTGGCAATCAAAATAACAGAGGATTGAGCGTATGTCAAAAATGTCAGCCGTTGTATTTCAGAATGCTAAAAAACAAAACCTTGTCGGCGTTATGCATTATGGACAAGGAAAAGAACCGAGTCCCTGCTTAATTATATGTCATGGTTTTGCTGGCACAAAAGTTGGAGGTAGTCGGCGTTTTATAGAATTTGCTCGATACGCAGTCCAACATAATTTATCAGTGTTTCGTTTTGATTTTGCTGGTTCTGGTGATAGTGATGGAGATTTAGTAGATCTCACACTAGATTCAGAACTAGACGATTTGCAAGCTGCAATTAATATTGTTTCCAAAATGGATGGTGTAGATCCAGAAAAGATTGGAATAGTTGGACATTGTATGGGCGCTGTTACCGCTATTCGCGGCAGTGCTAGGGATTATCGTATATCTAAAAGTGTTGCTTGGGCACCTTTTACCGATTTAGCAGCTACTATGACGCGGCTAATTGGAGAGGATGCATTTAGCATTTTACAAGAAGGTGATGAAGCAGATTTCATATATAACGAACAACTTTTTCGCTGCGGTCCCAATATCCTAAATCAAGCTTTAAACCTGGATATGTTTGAGGAGATTCTACGAGTACGTCAACCTTTATTAGTTATTCATGGTACCGAAGATGCAACAGTCCCACTATCAGAAGTTGAAAAATTAATGGATTTTGCTCAAACGACTCCAGGGGAAAAGAAATTATCAGTTTTAGAAGGAGCGCATCATTCATTTCCCTTTCATCAAGAGGAACTATTTGAACTAACAGTTAAATGGTTTTTGTAAATTTCTTGCACCAGTATCTACAACAGAGGCTTCGCCTCTATACAACTAGTACCAAAACTTAGGATTGATACTTGGAAATTCAACAAATGATAGGAGAGAAATCGTGAAGGTAATTGCTGAAAAACAACCAGTTTCGTTTGAAAATTTTTGTCAAGCTGTGGCGCAACGATTGAAGGTAGATATAAATTTACTTCAGCCAGATGCTTTTTGGGTGGACGACATTGGAATTTCTTCTGTGGATATTGTCAAAATTGCACTATTACTGCGTCAGAAGTTCGGTGTCAAGGTGACTACTTCCCAAACAGGAAGGATTCAAACAGTACAGGATGCTTATCAATTGGTAGCTGCACATGAATAAGATAGCCGTGTCAGATTTATATCTGCTACAACAGCTATCTGAAAAACAGCTAAGCAGCTTTAAAATGGTAGCTTTTGACATGGATGGCACTTTGTTAAATGACGAACACGAGTTATCAAATCGTGCGATCGCATCCCTGAAAAAAGTTGCCAATGCCGGAATAATTGCCCTCTTGGCAACGGGGCGAATGACAAGTGCTGTGACAAAACATTTAGAAAAATTAGGTACGCCGGGACTTGTAGCTTCTCATAATGGAGCGTTGGTAAAAGATGTAAAAACAGGCAAAGTTTATTACCACAAAACTGTTATTGCTAGTGTGGTAGAGAAAATATTAGAAATGTTGCACGGAAAGGCAACAGCCTTACATTTTAACTATGATGATCGCATTTACCTAACTGTTGCCAATCCTCACAGCGATCGCTACTCCCAAGAATTGCAAGTTCCTCTCACTTACATTGAATCTCTCAAACAACTTAAAGGCAACCCGACAACTATTTTGCTAATAGATAGCTTTGAAGTACTGCAGCAGATATTAATAGCTGTCGCCGAGCAATTTCAAGGACAATTCGATTATGTATTAGCTCCTTGGCGAGGTGATGTTTGGAGGTTACAGTTTTTGGCTGCTAACACTTCAAAAGGAAAAGCTGTATTGCAGATAGCCAAATTTTTAGGAGTGAAACCAGAAGAAATTATCAGCTTTGGTGACAACTACAATGATATGGAAATGATCCAATCCACAGGTTTGGGTATTGCAATGGGAAATGCAGTACCCGAACTGAAACAAGCGGCTGATTTTGTCACTTTATCTAACCAAGAGGATGGAGTCGCTTATGTTTTGGAGGCGTTGTTCGGATGAACCGCAAACTTGGAGCATCAGAACAATTACTGTGGCTGCTAGCTCAGACTAAACCAATAAACGTTGTTCTGTGTGCGACTATTACAGGATCGCTTAGCATCAAACAACTGGATGCAGCTCTGGCTAAGGTGCAGCATCGCCATCCACTGCTAGGTGTGAAAATATCGAGCGATCGCTCACAACCGCGATTTGTGTCTGAGAATGTTCGCAGCATCCCCTTGCGAGTAATTGAACGCCAAGGAGAAGAACACTGGTGTCACGAAGTTGAAGCAGAACTAGTTCGCCCGTTTTCTAGCAGCGAAGATCCGCTCATACGTGCGGTACTCCTTTATTTACCCGATGTTTCCGAACTGATTGTCACTTTCGATCATTGCATTGGCGATGGCTTGTCGGGAGCATATCTAATACGCGACATTTTGAACCTAGCCAGCCAACCCAACATTATGCAGCGCTTACCAGAGCCGCGCTCTTGTGAGGAACTGATTCCTGTATCTGCTGGTGTACCGAACACAGATGCTGTTGACGAGGACTTACAGAGCCTCAAAACTGCCAAATTTAACTTGGAGGCGCTCCAAAATCGTACTAGCGACAAGGAAATTCGGGAGCAACCTGGCTTACTGCACTGGTGTCTCTCGCCAGAGGAGACTGCTAAGCTCGTCTCAGGCTGTCGTCAAGAACAAACTAGCGTTCATGGGGCGCTGTGTGCCTCATTTCTCTTATTGATCGCTCAAGAGGCAAGTTTAGCAGATGAGGTTTTCCTCAAGTGTATGTCTCCGCTCAGTCTCCGAAATCATCTCACACCACCAATAGGCGAAGATTTTGGCGCATACTATACGCGAGAACTGACTTACCACAAGATCGAGCCAGGTAGAGACTTTTGGGAAGTAGCGCGAGAGGCAAAACACCAACTCAACCAAATATTGACAGATGGAAAAATATATGCTGGTGTCTTAAAAGTAAGCGCATTTTTGTCTAGCAAACCTGACGCGATCGCTTTACGCCAATATATAAACGATCTGATCGCTTCCGAGCTAACTGTCACCAATCTAGGGCGCTTAAATATTCCAGAGCAGTTTGGTTTGCTACAACTGCGGCAACTGCATTTAACAGTAGCGGGAATAGCACCGCTTATCGTCGGCGTGGTAACGCTTGAGGGTAAGATGTTTGTTACTCTTCGCTACCTCAAGACGATGATACCGTCAGCAACCGCCAACAGAATCAATCGCGGGGCGATGCAGCGACTTCTTGAAACAGTCAGCTAATCGCCAAGCAAAAAGAATTAAGGTGCGATCGACACAAGTGAAGTAGGAGAGATCGAATGCAGCAGCGGCAACTTGGACAAGGACTGACTGTTTCCGCCCTAGGACTAGGATGTATGGGGATGTCGGAAGCTTACGGCACCCGCGATGAACCTGAAGCAATTGCGACGATTCACCAAGCCTTGGATCTGGGGGTGAATTTCTTAGATACGGCTGATGCATATGGATTCGGTCACAATGAAGAATTAGTCGGGCAAGCGATCCTCAACCGCCGCGATCGCGTAATCTTAGCAACCAAATTCGGTATTGTTCGAGGTAAAGATGGTAGTTTTGTTGCCATCAATGGTAAGCCTGAGTATGTCCGCTCCGCTTGTGAAGCGAGTTTGCGCCGTCTTGGTGTAGAAGCGATCGACCTCTACTACCAGCATCGAGTTGATCCGAACACGCCCATTGAAGAAACTGTGGGTGCTATGGCCCAATTAGTTCAGGAAGGAAAAGTTCGCTTTCTCGGTTTATCTGAGGCGGCACCTCAAACGATTCGACGCGCCCACGCTATTCACCCAATTACAGCATTGCAGAACGAGTATTCACTTTGGAGCCGTGAGGTAGAAAACGAGATTCTGCCAACTTGTCGGGAACTTGGCATTAGCCTAGTCGCTTTTAGTCCTCTAGGTCGAGGCATTCTCACCAGCCAAGTTAAGCATCTTGATGATTTGCCAGATGATGATTTGCGGCGGCGTTTGCCACGCTTTCAAGGTGACAACTTCCAACGTAACTTGGAACTGGTGCAGCGCTTAGAGGCGATCGCACTCGAAAAAGCTTGCCAACCCGCACA
>DATNQH010000216.1:0-10506 GCA_036704105.1 Leptolyngbyaceae cyanobacterium
GGAATTAAATAATAGTAACAAAATCCTAAATATCGCTGGTGGGTAGTTTTAGGTACTGCACTTTTATTAATTAGCTTGATGTAACATTTAGCACTGATACTTACTTAGTTAATTATCTTCAGGTTAAAAAAATAATAATAATAAAACTAACTACTTTCGGCAGAGATGCTTTTGCCTTCAATTCTTTCTTAAGTAGCATCTTAAATATAATTACTTGTATTAAGATATACAGATGGCTTGTATAATTTTTCCTTGTGAAAAGTTATAAAAATCCTGAGTAATTCAGTCCACGCAAAATAACACAGCAAAGGCCATTTTAGCCATTGCTTAAGGAGGAAAACAGCGTGTTTTTTCATAAAAAAGAAACCATCCACGTAGTAAATGTTGACGAAGCAAATCCAAAGTTTGCTCAACTACTGCTAGAGCAATTTGGTGGAGCAACTGGAGAACTCACTGCTGCTTTGCAATATTGGGTGCAGTCTTTCCATGTTGAAAATGCTGGCATTCGAGATATGCTTCAAGATATTGCCATCGAAGAGTTTGGACACTTGGAGATGGTGGGTAAAATGATTGAAGCTCACACCAAAAATGTCGATCAAACAGAAGCATATAAGAGTACTTTGTTTGCTATGCGTGGTATAGGCCCACATTTTTTGAACAGTCAAGGTAGTGCTTGGACTGCTAATTACATCAACGAAGGTGGTGATGTAGTACGCGATTTACGAGCTAACATTGCTGCTGAAGCTGGCGCGCGTCAAACATACGAAGAGTTGATTAAGCTATCAACCGATGAAGGTACTAAGAAAACACTTGTGCATTTGCTCACAAGAGAAATTTCCCATACCCAGATGTTCATGAAGGCTTTGGATTCTATGGGTAAGTTAACCGATCCGATGTTTGGCAATATCCAGCCTGATGAAACTGTAGATATTTACTACAACTTGTCTAGCAATGGTAAAGATGAGCGTGGCCCTTGGAATTCTGAACCAAGTTTCCGTTATGTTGCCGATCCAGTGAATCAAAGCCAATCCTAATTGTTTAGCTGGAAAATTAGATAGGATAGAATAAGTCAGTAGGTAGTTTGCCTACTGACTTATTTTTTCTTCAGTTAAGTAGTGATTCTTATTTGAACTAGAAAGCTTAAGCTATTGACTAGTAATAGCTGTTGATAATAATGATTAACAATTAAATATTAACTAAACTCCTTGAATCTAAGACAACTTAAAAATAGAAGCATTTGATACAGAAAATATTTAGACAAAGTAGATTTACTAGTATAAGTGTAGATAAAACAATATAAGCAGCCTTTTATTCACTTGCCAATGTCATCCGCTTACCTTTTGGTATCTCACGGAAGCCGAGACTCTCGTCCTCAAGTCGCTATGGAGCGGCTAAGCTGGTTGCTTTCACAATCTCAAACACGCACTCAGACCACATTGCAAGTCCCAACAATAGCAGGGTTTCAGGGAAGCAAAAGTGAGAAGAATATTTCTAACCCCTTAGTGGGTACAGCTTGTTTGGAGTTGGCTCCTGTGCCTTTGCACGAGCAGATTAGAGAGTTTGGCGATCGCGCTCTCAAATATGGATATAACCGCATTGAGATTGTGCCATTGTTTCTGCTGCCTGGAGTCCATGTGATGGAAGATATCCCAGTAGAAGTGGCTATAGCTCAAAAAACTCTAGGACGGTTAAAGCTTGAATTGAAACCACACTTAGGGACTCACCCAGGTTTGGTTCGCTTATTGGCAAAGAAACAAGCTACGACAAAGGCAGAGGCGGGAATTTTGTTGGCTCATGGTAGCCGTCGTGCTGGTGCGAAGCAGCCAGTGGAAGCGATCGCGCAACAATTAGGGGCGCTGTCGGCTTATTGGGCTGTGCCGCCAAGTTTAGCCTCGCGGGTGCAAGAGTTAGTCACGGCGGGGCATCAGCAAATTGGGATTATTCCTTACTTTTTGTTTGCTGGGGGCATTACTGATGCGATCGCTCAGTCGGTGGAGCAGCTGCAAGGGCAGTTTCCGGCTGTGGAGATACATCTGGCTGAGCCTTTGGGGGCTAGTCAGGAGTTGGCCCCTCTGATTTTGGATTTGGTAGATTAACGAACCACCAAGGACACCAAGGACACAGAGGAAGAGAATGGGGAAGTTTGTGGGTAAGGTTTATTTGGTGGGTGCGGGGCCTGGAGATCCGGGGTTGTTTACTTTGAAGGGTAAGGGGTTGTTGGAATGTGCGGATGTGGTTGTTTATGATGCTTTGGTGAGTCCGGCAATTCTGGCGATGATTAATCCGCAGGCAGAAAAAATTGATGCGGGTAAGCGGCGGGGACGACATTCGCTGACGCAGGATGAGATTACTCAGTTGTTGATGGAAAAGGCACAAGATAATGCCATTGTGGTGCGGTTGAAGGGAGGCGATCCGTTTATATTCGGTCGCGGTGGTGAGGAAATGGCAGATTTGGTCAATATTGGGGTGTCTGTGGAGGTGGTGCCGGGGATTACGTCGGGAATTGCTGCGCCTGCTTATGCGGGGATTCCTTTGACTCATCGTGATTATAGTTCTTCGGTGACTTTTGTGACGGGTCACGAGGCGGCGGGGAAGTATCGACCGATTGTAAATTGGCAGGCGATCGCTCACAGTTCTGAGACGATTGTAATTTATATGGGCGTTCACAATCTGCCCTACATTGTTGAGCAGCTACATTCGGCTGGGTTGAGTTTAGATACTCCTGTGGCTTTGGTACGTTGGGGAACTCGACCAGAACAGGAAGAATTAATTGGGACTTTGCAAACAATTACAGCTAAGGTTGAGGAAACTGGCTTTACAGCACCAGCGATCGCGGTAATTGGACAAGTGGTGAATTTGCACAATCTTTTGTCTGGCTGTCGTCCAATTTTGCATTTTGGGTAGAGGGGCGATCAGTAACAAGTCATTAGTCATTTGTCCTTTGTTGTTTGTACGAGCGTCCTTTGTCTTTTGTTATTTGTTTAAGACCAATGACTAATGACTCTTGACAAATGACTATTAACAATGGCAATCCTTATGAGGATTTTATAACTCAAATAGGATTGCTATAGCTTAATTAACTGGCTAAAACGTTTGTGGATTTTCGTAA
Organism: Leptolyngbyaceae cyanobacterium; assembly: GCA_036704105.1. Classification (GTDB taxonomy): domain Bacteria; phylum Cyanobacteriota; class Cyanobacteriia; order Cyanobacteriales; family Chroococcidiopsidaceae; genus Chroococcidiopsis. The sequence goes on from DATNQH010000216.1 coordinate 3,110, forward strand.
CTGAAGTAAGAAGCACTCAAATTCAAAGAAGAAGCTGAAGTTCCTTGCATAATACCAATAAGTTCATCTGGTTCGTTACCAGCTTTGTTAATATATATCCCTGTTCCGGTTGGTAAGTTTCCAGATGTTGACTGTAGTGTATAGTCCTCTGCTAATCCTAGCAGTGCAATCTTATCTTCGCTGGAATTAAAGTCTGTAATCAAAGCATAGTCATTCGTTCCGGCGGTTGTAGGATCGCGATCATCATAGAAAGTAGTAGAAAAACCAGCGTATTTCAGACTAAATGCCTCTCCCAATCTGAAATAATCTGCACCAGCCCCACCTGTGAGATTGTCAATTTCACCATTACCCACAATTGGTGGAGAACCACTAACGAAATAGGGATCTAATGGGCTAAATGAAGCAGTACCAACCAAAACATCATTCCCATTTCCACCAGAAACAGAATCATTGCCCGTGTAACCAACTATATAATCATTGCCATCGCCACCAATAAGAGTGTCATTTCCTTTATATCCATTGAGTCCGTCATCTCCTATCCCTGCGTCGAAATAATCATCTCCATCGCTACCAGAAAAGCGATCGTCTACTGTCGTTGTGAAGTAGCTAGAATTGAGATCTAAACTCGAGCTATTTTCCACAATTGCTAGCAGCTCATCAGGTTGATTACCAGGTTTGTTAGAATATATTGCTGTTCCTGTTGGTAAGCCATTAGGGGATGCAGCTAGGAAATAGTTGCTTTTGGCTCCGTTAAGTTGGATAAAATCTTCCTGAGAATTGAAGTCTTTAATTAAAGCGTAGTCAGCAGTACCAGCAGTTACAGGATCTGCATCATCGTAGCTGTAATTAATTGCAAATGTATCTTTCCCCGCATTACCAAAAACGCGATCAATTTCGTTTTTCCCGCCTAAGTAGTCAGAACCACCATTGAGTTCGTCATCCCCATCACCGCCAGAAAGGGTATCGTTTCCCCTACCTCCAGATAGTTTGTCATTGCTTCGATCTCCAGACAGAGTGTCGTCACCATCCTCACCTTCTAGAGTGTCATCACTGTTACCGCCAAATAAGTTGTCGTTACCGCTACCTGCAATTAACTCGTCATTATCGTCGCCGCCATCTAGAAAGTCGTTACCATCACCGCCACGTAAAGTGTCTAGTCCTGCTTCACCGTAAATGCGATCGTCTCCGCTACCACCCCACAAGCCGCCATCATTACCGTTACCACCAAGTATCCAGTCGTTACCGTTACCACCCTCTATGTAGTCACTATCGTCGCCACCATCTAGAAAGTCGTCACTGTCATAGCCATAAACAGTGTCGTTCCCAGCAAGACCATAAATTTGGTCATTTTCTGGAGTTCCATTTAAGTTGTCATTGCCAGAAGTACCTTGAATAATAGCCATAAAGTTATATACTCAATAAACTATCTGCTTTAAGTTCTGTTATAGTGATTGATTTTTCTGGTGTGTGGAATCTTGACAAAAAGTAATTTGTATATAGAGAAGATTGCAGATTTGTTACATACTGCACTCATTTACAACAAGTAAGATTAAGTAATTCAGACATACTTATAGTAGGGACGGGTTAAAGATATATCTACGGGAAAACAAATTTTTTAAACAACCTGTTTTTACAGATTTAATTGCCAAAGTGACTAATTCAAACTTTTTATTTCTACAAGTCGAAACTACAGATCGACTAGATCGTTATCTTGCTCAACATCTATCCGACTTATCACGTTCTCGGTTGCAACAGCTGATAGAACAAGGATTAGTGCAAGTCAATGCGAATGTCTGCACTTCTAAAAAAGCTACGGTGAAAGCAGGCGATCGCATTCAAATTGACATCCCTGCTGTTCAACCTTTAGAACTCAAAGCAGAAGAAATTCCCTTAGATATTCTTTATGAAGATGACCAGCTATTAATTATTAATAAACCAGCAGGCTTAGTAGTTCATCCTGCACCCGGTCATTCTGAAGGTACTTTAGTCAATGCTTTGTTGGCACACTGCCCAAATTTACCAGGAATTGGCGGCGTGCAGCGTCCTGGTATCGTGCATCGCTTAGATAAAGATACAACGGGCGCGATCGCGATCGCCCTCACAGACCGCGCCCAACAACACCTGCAAGCCCAACTCAAAGCCAAAACTGCCCGCCGCGAATATTTAGGTATCGTTTACGGCGCGCCCAAAGCCCCTGAAGGTACGGTCAATCTCCCTATCGGTCGTCATCCCATAGACAGAAAAAAAATGGCGATCGTCCCGATTGAAAAGCAAGGACGCACTGCCGTTACCCACTGGCAAGTTAAAGAAAGGCTGGGTAACTACACTTTGATGCACTTCCAACTAGAAACTGGTCGCACTCATCAAATTCGCGTCCATTCCGCCCATATCGGTCATCCGATTGTTGGAGATCCAGTTTATAGTTCCAATCATTCTATAGGCGTAAATTTATCTGGACAAGCACTTCATGCTTGGCGACTCAGACTGCAACATCCCGTGTCTGGAGAGTGGATTGAAGTTACAGCTACACCACCACCTGAATTCATCACTCTGCTAGAAGTTCTCCGCCGTAGAGTTGCCATGCCTCGTTAGATCGGAAGCGAGAAAAATTCAATTTTTTTTACTTAGCTTTACAAAACATCTCAAGTAGGTGCGGCATTCAGGTGAGTATAAATGCTGCAAAATTCTTTAGTGGCAATAATTATTCTTAAATTTTTATTACACAGAGTCTAAATAAAAATTTAGCTTTGTCAGGCTAAGCAATTTCATTATACAACTGCGGTATTTGTGCAAGAAATTCATACTACGTATGCGATCGCAGCTTGACGGCAGAAACTTAACCAACGAGCGTAAAGCATTTTCCCCCTACGCCCGTGCATCAGAAAGCTCTTCTTTTGCGCTTCTAATTTCTGCCAACTTTAAGCAATCTTTATATATTAATCCTTTATATTTCTTTACAAAGTATCTGTAGTCGTAATTGTAATAGAAACCATCAACTTCTTGTTTTTCCTGCCATCAAGACAATCTTAAGAAACTATTAAAGGAGGACTTTTTTTTATTTGAGTATAAATACTACGAAGTTTTATAACAAAAAATCGCTTTTATGACAATCAAATCGCTTGTATGTAAAGGATTTGAGGCTTTTATTACCGGATTACAGTGAATATTAACAATTTGTAATAAATAATGCCCCAAGGGCATTGTATAAACATAACCTGGAGGGATCAATAACAAAGGAAAGTTAAACAAAATCACTGGATTGAACAAGTTCGCAAGTTTCTCATAAAAGTAGAAACTTTTCTCAGATTTCTCAAAGCAAGTGTAAAATTGCCAAAGACAGAAACTGAAAAGCAGCTTGGAAAATGTTTGACTTATGCCAGTTATTATCCATTCCTGCTTGATAAAACACCGCCAATTTTAATTAAAACTGCGCTCATCTTTCGCAAGTAGGAGAAATTAGTTCATGTTAGACGCATTTGCCAAGGTTGTCTCTCAAGCCGACTCAAGAGGTGAATTTCTGAGCGGACAGCAATTTGACGCGCTGAGCAACATGGTCAAAGAAGGTAACAAGCGTATTGACGCGGTTAACCGGATCAGCACCAATGCTTCTAGCATTGTTGCTGATGCCGCTCGCGCTTTGTTTGAGGAGCAGCCTCAGTTGATTGCTCCTGGTGGTAATGCATACACCAACCGTCGCATGGCTGCTTGCTTGCGCGACATGGAAATTATCCTGCGTTACGTTACCTATGCTGTAATGGCTGGCGATTCTAGTGTTCTAGACGATCGCTGCTTAAATGGTCTGCGCGAAACCTACCAAGCGCTAGGCGTACCCGGCGGTTCAACTGCTCGTGGCGTACAAAAAATGAAGGATATCGCGATCTCGATCGCTAACGATCCTAATGCTCCCGGTATCGTCCAAGGTGATTGCAGTGCAATCATGTCAGAGCTAGCTAGCTACTTTGATCGCGCAGCTTCTGCCGTTGCTTAATTGATTCAATTGCTTGAAAAACGTAGTAAAAAATTTTTTCAGGAGATACCGAGACGATGAAAACCCCCATTACAGAAGCGATCGCAGCAGCAGATACCCAAGGACGTTTCCTGGGTAACACAGAGTTACAATCCGCTAACGGTCGGTTTAACCAAGCTGTTGCAGGTATGGAAGCTGCTCGGTCGCTGACCCAAAACGCGCAGAAACTGATCGACGGTGCAGCTAATGCTGTATACCAAAAGTTCCCCTACACCACACAAATGCAGGGTCCTCAGTACGCTGCTGACTCTCGTGGCAAATCCAAGTGCGCTCGTGACATCGGTCACTACCTGCGCATGGTCACATACTGCCTGATCGCAGGTGGTACAGGCCCAATGGATGAGTACCTAATTGCTGGTTTAGACGAAATCAATCGTACTTTCGAGCTATCCAACAGCTGGTACATTGAAGCGCTGAATCACATCAAGGCTAATCATGGTCTGAGCGGTCAAGCAGCAAACCAAACTAACACTTACATCGACTACGCAATTAGCGCCCTGAGCTAGAATCGCGGCGCTGTGCCCGGAAGAATCAGTTAGTGTTGGCATAGTGGCTAGCAGTTGCTGATTTTTCCGGGCATTGTTTTTCTCATTTGAGTATAAAAATCTTAAAAATTGCGTTGAGAAAGCTGTCCATGAGCGCTTTAATGGTGAACAATTTAGCAGCAGCAGGATCGCTCGGTCTTTCTGCTTTCGATGCCTCATCCAGAATTGAACTGCGGCCAGACTGGACGGAAAGTGACCTGCAAACAGTGTTCCGCGCCGTTTACCGTCAGGTGTTAGGCAACGACTACGTGATGAAAGCTGAACGCCTAAGCTCAGCTGAATCTCTGCTAAGGCAGGGAAGCATGACCGTAAGAGAGTTTGTGCGCGCCGTTGCCAAATCGGATTTATACAAAAATAAGTTTTTCTATCCCAATTCAAATCAACGTTTTGTTGAGCTTAATTTTAAGCATTTGTTAGGTCGCCCGCCTTACGACGAAAGGGAACTAGCAGATCATACAGGTCTTTGTGAGGAACAAGGCTACGATGCTGAGATTGATTCCCACATCGATAGCCTTGAGTACGAACAAAAATTCGGAAACAACGTTGTACCCTACTACACCGGATTTGAGGTGGGAACAGGGGCGAGAACGGTAGGATTTAACCGGATGTTCCGCCTCTATCGGGGTTATGCAAGTAGCGATCGCGGTTCGGTTGGAGGGAAAACTCCCCGCTTGATGGGGGAACTCGGCCGCAATCAGGTTGCCACAATTGTTAAACCCTCTGATGGTGGTGGAAGTTGGAAACACGGTGCCGCAATTCCCCAAGATGCAGCCCCAAGAAAAGCCCTCGGTGGTACCCCGGAAGAAAGCGGACGGATGTATCGAATCGAGGTAGTTGGAATTCTCCAACCCGGCTATCCCAAAGTTCGTCGCAGTGCAACTGCCATTTTGGTACCTTACGAGCGACTATCCCAAAAGTACCAGGAAATCGTCAAGAAGGGCGGCAGAATTATCAGCGTTACACCAGCTTAAAATAAGGCACAACAGGGGGCGCGAGTGTTCCCTTTGAGAATGGGGTTGATAGGGAGAATTTCACCCCATCACCCCATTAAATTTTTTTGGACACAATTACAGGAGCTATTTTAACTATGTTTGGTCAAACCGGACTAGGCAGTAGCAGACTTAGTGGCGCAGAAAATCGGATGTATCGCTACGAAGTCGAAGGTATGCGTCAGACATACGAATCCGATCAACTGAGCTATCCGATTCGCAGCAGTGGCAGTTTTTTTATCTCGGTGCCATACAACCGGATGAATGAGGAAATGCAGCGAATTCACCGTATGGGCGGTAAAATCGTTAGCATTCAACCTTTGACTCTTGACGGTGACAGCGACGCTAAAAGTGAAGCTGTAACAGCTAACCAAAACCTTGAGGCTCAAGGCAAGAACAAAGCCGCAGGAGCAGATATACCAAAAAGCAGCGAAGGTCACAGCGAAGCTACAACAGATCGGGCAGAAAGCTAACGCCTACAATTGTCTGTCCCAAGCCGTGAAGTGGACAGTATCCAGCATAGCTCGATCAATTAATCAACAGAATTTATTCTCAAGTTGAAAGCTAAAGTCAGCTCGATCTGATTCCTAGTTGCAGGGCAAAATTTCGTTTTAGCGAAATCTATCGGCGTTAATAGCTAATCACTACAGGAGACAGCAATGTTTGGTCAAACAACAGTTGGTACCGGAGGCATATCCTCAGCTTCTAGCCGTGTTTTTCGTTATGAAGTCGTAGGCTTACGCCAGAACGAAGAAAATGACAAGAATAACTACGAGATTCGGCGTAGTGGCAGTGTGTTTGTGACAGTGCCTTACAACCGCATGAATGAGGAAATGCAGCGGATTACGCGCATGGGTGGCAGAATTGTCAACATTGAGCCATTGACTGCCGAAAGCGCAGTGAGCAGCGAAGCGCAGGGGAGCTAAAAGCGATCAATGTTGGAGTCCAGTTCAGAGGAAAATTCCCCAGCAGTAGCAGCAACGCTCACTGTCGAACAGGCGATCGCCAACTTGAAACATGAAGATTTAAGTCTCCGCTACTATGCCGCTTGGTGGTTGGGGAGATTTCGCGTATCTGAACCTGCTGCTGTGGATGCCTTAATCGCAGCTTTGGAGGATGAGGACTACCGAACCGAATTAGGAGACTACCCCCTGCGCCGCAATGCTGCTAGAGCGCTGGGGAAGTTGGGCGATAGGCGAGCTGTGCCAGGACTGATTCGCTGTTTAGACTTCTCCGACTACTACGTGCGGGAAGCAGCAGCCCAGTCTCTGGAAATGCTGCGTGATCGCTCTGCGATTCCAGCACTCATCCAACTCCTAGCAGGTGGTGTAGCAGCAGCCCAACAAGTACCGGGACGACCTCACTTAACTCAACCTTATGAGGCAGTGCTGGAAGCTTTGGGTTCTCTCGATGCCACTGAAGCTGTTCCCCTGATTCAACCTTTTCTGGAGCATCCAGTGCCACGAGTGCAGTACGCTGCCCTACGAGCAATGTACCAACTGACGCAGGATGATGCCTATGGGCAGAAGCTGGTGCAAGCTTTAGACAATAGCGATGTGAAATTGCGGCGGATGGCACTAGCGGATATCGGTGCGATTGGCTATCTCCCAGCAGCTGAAGCGATAGCGAACGCCTCTGTTGAAAATAGTTTCAAACTGTTCGCCCTCAGAGGACTGCTAGAGCATCAACTTGATCGAGGTAAACCACAACTGTCCGACAGCGCCATCCAAGTAATGAATCTGATGGATTCTCTGTTATAGGCAAGAACCAAGAAAATTATGAATGCTGAAATTTTTAATTCATCATTCATCATTCATAATTGCTGCCTTTTCCCTA
>DATNQH010000217.1:0-3309 GCA_036704105.1 Leptolyngbyaceae cyanobacterium
ACACCAAGCCTTCGCCTGGTTCCAAAACTACATCAACAAACAAATAATCGGTGGCAGTGGTAGCTACATCTTGGTTGCCGTCAAAAGGCTGTAAATCTTCGGTCAGAAGTCGCAGTTTAAATCCTCCAGGGATGCGATCGCCATCTCTTGCATTGCATAATTCAAACCGCCAAATTCTCTGCTGTTCAGTACCCCTTGGAGTCACCCGCAATTCATAATTTTGACCAGCAATTGTCAGATGGCGCGACAAGAAAACTTCTGTGGGAATCTGTGTTGTTCCCCGTGCTGCTGCTAAACTTGGTTGCCAGCCAATTTGCCCCCAACCAAACTGTTTAGCAGCCTCTGATACTCCGCTAGAAAGCCATTGCAAAACTGACCACTGTTCTGGATATCCCATCCGCCGATGGTACAAATTTTGTCTCCAGCCTCCATGCTCTAATAGCGCTCCCCATAAGGCGAACGGTACAGCTAGGCGGGGATTGATGATATCTGGAGTCCCCAAACGCGCAATTAAGTTCTCTGCTTGTGCCAATGCCATTTTAGGCAAAGGCGCGATCGCACTTCTGGTCATATCTTGTGGACAAAGTTGCCGCGATACCCACAACACACTAATATCCTGTAAATCCGTTTCATCTAAGCAATAAGTGCGATCTTGCGGATCGTAGCTAGCTTTTTGTTTGATTTGCCGATGAGTTGCGTATCCCCAAATCCTTACCAACCCTTCATCAGGATCGACACTAGCCGCCAAATAATAATCTGCTGCCCAACTAGGAATATCTACCCATTCTTGTGGCAGTCGCAGTTCGCTAAAATCAATCGCCTCGGTGGGAACCAAAACGAATCGAGTTTTGTCTAGAGTAATAGCAGACCCATTCACCACTTCCCATATGCTGGGTAAAGTGGCAATTGACCAAACATTTGCCTGGGGTGCGTACTCTTGTTTTATCCAGTCGAGAACAGTATTGAGGCAAATTTGATTCAGATAAGCATTCCAGCGATCGCGATTACTAGAAAAAGATTGACTGCGCTGCCAAGCCCGATCTATTTCTGTTTGAGACACTTCTAGCCACAAGTGCGCTGGTTCGGCAAAGGTAAGTAAGGCGGGATCAAAAGTCATGGGGGAGACTCCATCTGAGCGCGGGGATTACCATAATAGACTTTCAACCATTCCTCCAGAACGGTACTTATATAGCTCAGTACCTCTGATGTTAGAGAAATATGCAGTGTTTCTTGACTCCAAGAAGCCAAAGAAGTCAATATAATTTCTTTTGACTTTGTTAGCCGCCGCGAAACCGTATACTGCTTTATATCAAGTTCTTGCGCTATTTGCTGTTGAGTCAGTCCTTGCCTGTAGTAAAGTTGGATAATTTCTTGGGCTTGAGGATCTAACTTACTCAAAACTTCTGCTAGCAAGGCTTTGAGTTTATCTTGCTGTAAATGCTGACTTTGTTGTTCTTCGACAGCAATAATTTCATGAAGAAATGTTTCTTGTCTATATTCGGCTAGATCGTCTAGAAATTCTCCTGATTCTTGTCCTGGTTTAGGAGCATTGATCGAGACAAATGTAGGATACAAATAAGAACGCGCCGCTTTCGCACAAGCGATCAACCACTTTTCCAAAGTTTGGGCAGTACAATTCGGTTCATTTGCCGAGAATTGGCCTCGCCGCTCTTTGTTGTATAGTTCTGCGATCGCTGACCACGTAGCAGCATCAGGTTTGGGAAGTTGGCGGGTTCCGGTGGGATGAGTTGGAACATAAATCGTCTTGAAACAATTCCAAGCCAAGACGTAGCGAGAAATTGTTTCCTGATTGAGTCCCACATTTTGCAAAGATTCCACTAAGCGCTTTTGGCTCAGCTTGCGTAGTAATGCCCAATTAGTACAGATATCAACTTCTTGGTGCTGGCGCAGAAGATCTTTGAGAACACTGCTGAAAATCACACTGGCATAACTTTTGAAGCTATAGCCCAACTGGGGGTTAAATCCCTTCAAAACTTTATCTAACCGCGCGATTGCCATCATAAAGCAATCAGACAAAGTGTACTGGGTAGAGGAAAAGCTAGCATTCGTTTTGTGGGCAGCCCAGTAGCACACTTCTTGCAAGTAAGCTGCTAGATGCGATGCTGCCACACTATCAGGCTGAGCTTGCCAAAGCTTGTACCAGTAAAGAACCCAAAATTCTTCCCTAGATTCCATCTGCTGTTGCCGAGCCAGATTGGCTTGCATACTCCGTCGCAGACGCGGTTCAGCTACCCAGGTACTGAAGCGATCGGCATCAAATTGCAGAAAAGTCGAAAAGACTTCAGTAATGCCTTGACGAGGACGCATGAATTAACAGCTCACTTTAATTGCATAACACAGCAGAAGTAGACCTATCAATAAGTATGAAGGTACTCAACTGTAACAGACATTATTTAAATTTATTACAAGGAGCGATCGCTATGTTCATCAACAGTCTAAAGAATAGAGTTTGTCAGTGGTTGGAGACAATTGAAGTCCACGATCCCAAGTTAGCCCATTTCTTCTGTAAGTCGATCCCTGCTCGTTGTCCTTTTGAGCGCAACATTAAACTCTTTGGTCGCCAAATACTGCACATTCCACCCCTATGTAAATTAAATCCTTTCTACGAGCAAGTAGTAAGTATTCGCTTCAAGTGTCTATGCTTCTTAGCAGACGAATGTGGTGAAGATATCACACTCTATTGCTAATATTCCACTGATGCCGAAACACTAGCTACAGTGCGCATGGTGGAAATGGTGATTAACGAGCTAATTCCTGCTCTCAGTCCACTGAATCAGCAATGGTTGCGACTCGGTGAAAACAACTCACAAAAGCTATAACAAGCCAAACAGCAAATAGCTACACTGCTGACTTTCTTGGAACAGCTTTTGGGCAAACAACACTACTTTGGCAAAGAACACCTAACCCTAGCAGAAGTCATAGCCGGAACGGTCGTGTCTATTTTACCTTTTCTCGAAGTATCCCTGAGCGAATATCCTCAACTGAATGCTTGGATTGAGCGCTTGAATCAGCGTCCTGCTTGGGTTAGAACTCAAGCTAGTTTAAAGGAAATAGAAGCGGTTAAGCCTGACATAGCTGTTTGCATGGCTGCTCGCATGGCAGCACAAAGTAGCTAAAGGCTCCTGCGATTACTCCTCTTCCACTAGAGACTTGAGGGGGCGACGAGCTAGCTAAAGTGCTTGCTGTATAAGAGCCATAGCTCTTAAGCCTTTGCGATAAAATGCCTGCTTATTGCGAATGGATTTGATGAGTTCTTCAACCCATACGTGACATTCATGAAAGGCAACT
>DATNQH010000218.1:0-7605 GCA_036704105.1 Leptolyngbyaceae cyanobacterium
CGAAGTTCATAAATCAAAGATGATTGCTAAAAAAATATATTATTTAAGTAAAATTACGGAATAATATCACCTATGTTTATCAGGATTTTACATATAAATACTATATCCAATTTATAAATATTTAAATTATAGTTCATAATATAAAACACCTAAATTTAGCTCAACTCAACAGCTTCTTGAATGGGAAAGGCATTGTATGGTCAATCGCTTTGTTTATGATACCCCTGGGTTGCCAATTGAAGAGCAAGCCGCCGAAGTTATTAATTCATCAGCAATTTGCAGCATTGAAGAAGCGCAAGAAATTATTTATACCTTTTTCATAGACATTGTTAAGCAATGGACTCCAGAAGCAGTTCTACAAGAGTTCAGGCACATATTTATCCAAGATAATGACTCACTTAGCTCTAACGCTGTCCGAGCAGTATATGAAATTGTTTTTGCTAATAAGCAAGAAGATTTTCACTACACTATAAGACGTGCTTGCTATATAGTAGTCAATAATTGGGTGGCCAAAAGAAAGAACAACTATATACAAAATTTAATTGAAATACTGAACGATCCAATTATTAGGCGAAGATCCCTCTCACCAATGATAGATCGCTTGAGAAAATGGATACAAATTTTTCTCGAAAGCAAAGACTATCAAGAACTGGAGTTATACGCTCAAACAAAAGTTCAAGATCGAAGTCGTTTGAGCAATCGATCCACTTCTATTTTATTATCTACTCAATATAACAATCCGGCAAATCCAATTGAACAGCGACTCGCTGCTAAAAATAGAGCGCTACAACTCAAATATAGATTTAAGTTCGATTTATCAATGTACATGACTCGTTTTGAGTCTGCTACCACTACAAATTCCCTTTGTCAAAATCCTACAGAAGTAGGAGACGAAGTTTTACGTATCATCAAAATAATTGTAGCAAAGCGAGATACTTCTAGTTATATCAATTTGGCTGATAAATTTACTGAGCAAGTTCGCCGGAAAAATTATCAGCAATTTAAGCAGAGCTTGCAAAGTTATTTACTGTGTACTGGAGAAAATCAAAAACTTGTCGATAGTTTAAGTATAAATTTAAGCCAAAAGCTAAATTCTTTGTATGCAGTACATCATGATAAAGTATTAACCGAGCAACTTTTGCTGAAAACTTGTAATAAATTAATTGAATACTTAACAACAGAAAATCGCCGCGAACCATCTAAATTGTTAATAACCTTAATGAAGGAGGGTCATCCATTAACTGCGGTTGTTTTATTGCTGAAAATTGTTTTAATTTGTAAACCAGCTCGAAATCACTTAGAATCCTGTATTGCAGATTTGATTGGGTATTATGACAAGTTTCCTGAAGAATCTATTTGGATGAAGAATTTTATTGAAATTTTCAATATTATGTTTGCTATTTATGCTGATAATATGTTGATTTAGATTTTTTTATCGGATCTGAACCTCGATACTTGCGCTCAGGCGAAAGCTGGTAAATTCAACTCCTCCGTAAAGAAATGGGTATTTCTTTCGTGTCATTTTGACAAATGACAAACAACAAATGACATATTATCTTAAGCGTTGTTCGTCCAGCCACGCCAAGCCAGCCCCAAGAGCTTCAGCGAGGACGCTCACTAAACGATACAAAGAGATCGCGCTAATTACCCAACCAGGAGAAAAACTTCGCTGCAAAAGAGCGATCGCTGTAACTTCAAATACACCCAAACCTCCAGGCGCACCAGGAATCACCAAACCCAATAACCAAGCCAGACTAAAAGCGCCTATTAATAAAGGAATTTGACTCGTCTCCACAGGCGTGAGAGCTAATACAGTTAACAAAAAGCCAGCGCTACGTAGTCCAACAAAACCTAACTCTCCAAGTATTGGTCGCCAGAGATAGCGTTTGACTTGAAAAGCAGTAGTATCAACTGTATTAGAAGTTGATTTAAACTTTAATCGACTAAAAAAACGAACTGCCAAATTCAAAAATCGGGGATGAAGTGCGATCAACACAGTTGCTAAAACGAATACAAGTAATCCCCTGAAATTGCTCTCAACACTGAGCGCTATAAATTCGATACTAAGTAAGGTAACTATTAAAGCAGATGCTGCCATTAATAAGGGTTCTAACAACACGCTCAGAGTCGCCGCATTAGCTTTTATGCCAGCATTTTTAGCAGCCAAAATTCGACCATAAAAGTGCCAAATATTACCTGGTAAATACTTAGCAATATTAGTTTTGAGATAGACTTGAACGAATTGAGAAGTCGGTACGGGTTGATTTAATTCATCGAGTATCCAAGTCCAAACCCATGCAGACCAAATATGTGCAAACAACGTTACACCTAAAGCGATCGCCAGCGTTACCCATCCTAAACCTATGATGCGGATAGCTGCTACTTCATGCCAGTTATCCTTAAAAGCTTTTGCTAAAAAAAATAGCGTCCCGCCCAATATTAACCAGCGGCAGTAAAGTTTGAGGCGCGACAAAATTTCCTGCATTGAGTTGCGAATGTGAATCTCTCTCTAGTTAGAAAACAAGCGGTTGGCGGCGTGAGTGAAATGTTACCTTTGCTAGATGCAGCGATCTGACGTAATTGCGTAACGTAAGCAATCGGTGGTCAAATTTCGTCCAGTTTATAGGATACTGCTAATATGCACTTCCACCCAAGTATTGTTGCGATGAATTGTTATAGATATAACAATACTATTACTTACAAGCGATAGATACCAAGTGGAATTAATAGCATAAATTTGGCTGGCTTGAAGTTAAAAGGAGGATATTGTGAACAAATTGATGGCTTTCTTTAAAAAACTACAACTGCGTCGATCGCTCACTATTTTTTTAGCAAGTGTATTACTGATTTTTAGCACAGCTTGTAATAGTGCTACTAATGCCCAAGGCGCAAATCCAGACAATCCTGCTGTACAAGCGGGTGGGATGAATAATCCTTATAAGAATGGTGGAGATAGTTACACAGACTTAAAAATGTCCACAGATCCTAAAGTAACTAACACCGATAAATCTAAGGGCGATCAAGCCGACTTGCAACTAAACTCACTTCAGCTAATTGCAGCTGCTAATTCAGAAGATATTCTTTACCCAGGTGCTGAGGAACCAGCAGGTAGAGCAAAAAAAGAAGCAGAACTGCCTATTAAAACTAGCAAAGATTTTCAGCAGCCTGAACCAGGCGGCTTAAACCAGCGAAATGCAGATTTGGGACAGCGATTTGAAAATCGAGTTGAGAAAGCGCAAGAGGCTTTTAAAGAAGCTACTGGATTTCTGAAAGAAAAGTCAGATGAAGCAGGCGAAAGACCCGAAGCGCAAAGCAATCCTGCTTTACATAAATAGAAATAAAACTCGTTCTGAGAGTTTAACCCAGCATCACAGCGTCTCTTAATTCGCTCCCACATTTGGTGTTGAAGAAGCACTTCTGCGCAGTTTTTGACTCGCTTCTAACTTAATCAAAACAAAATGGAGTATTGGTAATGAACAAACTCATAGCTGCAATTAAAAAGATTCGTCTAGGACAAATCCTAACGACTTTTATGGCGGGGATTTTGTTGTTTGTTAGTACAGCTTGCAACAATGGCCCAGCACAAGCAAAAAATCCCGATGGAGTCGTAACCGGGCGCAGGCAAGAAGTCCCAGCAGGAGAGCTAGCCGTGCCAGGGAAGAAGAATCCCAGAGTGGAAATTCCTGGCGGTACTGCGACTTCTCCCGACTCTGATGTGGTAAATAAATTCCAGGGCGGGCCGACAATGAATGAGTTTAGTGATGTAGATCCAAGAGCCGAAGGCTTAGAGAAAGCTGCTTCACAAAAGGCTCAAGCGCTGAAGGAACAGGCAGAGCGGAACGTCATCGACCAGACTAGCAATGTGGGAGAAAATACCAAACGTATCCTTGACAAGAAGGGTGAAAACGTTGACGAAATAGGCGGAAATCTCAAGCGTAATGCTGAAAGTGCGCAGGAAAAAGCTAAAGGAACTGCTGAAGATTTTGCCAAAGGAACAAAGCGCGGAACTGAAAATATCAAGGAAAATACTTCTGATGCAGTAAGAGGCGCGAACAGAAGTGCAAGCCAAGCAGCTGAAGATGTGAAGGATTCGGCTAAAGACTTAACTAAGGGTGCTAGCAAAGCGGCTGATGAGGCGAAATATTCAGCTAAAGACTTAACTAAGGATGCAAGCCAAGCCGCTGATAAAGCTCCTGGTTTTTTCCAATCAAAGATTAATCAAGCTGCTGAGAGCGCGCAGCGGAATTTAAACAAGACAGGTAATGCTGTCAAGGATGTAGTTGATTAATCTGCTGACAATTTTAGGGGTGGGCAATGCCCACCTTACTTAAACTGGGTTAGGAATTATTTTCATACCAGGTGTGCAGCACTAGCCGATGAACTTCCAGCCAAGAAATGTTATGTTGCTGTGCTAATTGAACGCAATCCTCATATTCTGGCTGCACGTTGGCTATTGCTTTTTGCTCTATTCCAATCCAAGCCACTTTTACCCGCGCTACACCATAAGTGGTTTCAACTGATTGGATTTCCCGTTGGAGAACAGAGCGTTGTTGAATCGAACGCCGAATTCCCAGAGTAGTGGTTTCCCGGAAGAGGATGGCTTCGCAACTGGATAAGTGATCGAGATGGCAGATTGCAGAAAGCAGAACCCCTGGACGAGATTTCTTCATTCCGATGGGTTGGGTAAAAACATCTAATGCTCCAGCAGCCAATAAAGCATCAAATACATAACCAATGGCTTGCGGACTGAGATCGTCGATTTGAGTTTCTAATACAGCAATAGTTTCTAAATAAGGGCTGGGATTAAATTTTTGTAGAGACGTTTGTAGAGACGTTTGTAGAGACGTTTCATGAAACGTCTCTACAGTTGTGCCGAGCCAAAGGCGTAAAATATTAGAAATTGGTAGATCGCGGGAACCCGCTCCCAGTCCTACCCGTTCGATTGTCATTGCTGGTGGAGAACCAAAATCTTGAGCTAGGGTAGTGGCGATCGCAGCCCCTGTGGGTGTCACCAGTTCTCGTTCAATGCCATTACTATAAACTGGAGTGCCGCGCATTTCCCACAACTTCAACACTGCTGGTACTGGTACCGCCATCTGACCGTGTGCAGCCCGTACCGTCCCGCCGCCTGTTGGTAGCGCCGAGCAATACAGTAGAGGTAATCCGGCAGAATTGCTCTCAATCCCCAGCCAATCTAAACCCAGACAAGTCCCGACAATATCTACAATCGCATCAACTGCACCCACTTCATGAAAATGAACTTTTTCTGGAGAAATGCCATGCACCGCTCCTTCTGCTACTGCTAGTTGACGAAAGACGGCTAAACTCCAAGCTTCTGCTCGTGGTGGTAATTCAGCTTGCGCAATCAAACGTTCTATGTCTGGTAAGTGTCGTCCATGATGGTGAGAATGATGGTCGTGGTGCGCCTGGGTTAATATATTTACATGAACTTTTGTTGCTAACTGACCATTGCGATGGACGCTTTGAGCGTTTAACTGATATTCCTGCTCAATGCCCAACTTTTTGAGCTGCTCGATCAGGTACTCTAGGGGAACGCCAACACTGACGAGCGCTCCCAGGCACATATCACCAGCAATACCAGTAGGACATTCGAGATAAGCTAGCTTGGACATAAGTAAGCTTGAGGCAAGAGGCTTAAGGCGAGATATTTAATGTTGAATGATAAATGATGAATGCTAGCGGGCGAAAATCTTGTACATTTCATCATTCATCATTCATAATTTTTCCCCTCACCCTAAATCTAAAATGGCAAAAATTTATACTGTTCATCCGAATAACCCCCAAGCCCGTACAATAGACACGGTTAAGGACGCACTGCAAGGTGGAGCAGTGATGCTTTACCCTACCGATACAGTGTATGCGATCGGTTGTGATCTAAATTTTAAGTCGGCAGTGGAAAGAGTGCGCAAAATTAAACAGCTAGCCAACGATAAACCACTAACTTTTCTGTGTCCATCCCTTTCTAATGTGGCAACTTATGCCAGGGTAAGCGATACAGCTTATCGAATTATGAAGCACCTCATTCCTGGCGCTTATACTTTTCTCCTTCCAGCAACAAAGTTGGTGCCACGATTAGTTCAAGATCCTAAGCGTAAAACTACTGGGATCAGAGTTCCAGATAATGCTGTATGCTTAGCTTTGTTGAATGCTTTGGGCAATCCAATTATTTCTACCTCGGCTCACTTATTGGAGGATGAGCAAGGGCGCGCCTTGACGGGGGAAGCACAAAGCAATATCTCGCGGGTGGAACTGTTTGACAGTTTAGACAAGTTGGTAGATTTAATTGTGGATGATGGCTCAGAGCCAGGTTATGAGGTTTCTACCATTATCGATTTAACAACAGATTCTCCAGCGATCGCGCGCAAAGGTAAAGGCTGGGAGGAAGTAGCAGCATGGACTTAGTTAGGGTTAGAAACTTGGGGACAAGGGAAATAAAAAAATAAATATTCTGACTTCTGGCTCCTGACTTCTGTCTCCTGTCTTATACAGATAAACTTTTTGTATATATCTAAAATTCTGATATTTAATATTCATGCTTATTCGCGTTTTATTTTGCTAAGGTATTCTTAACATAATGAAATAAAAAATTTGCCTTTAATGCCAGTGGATGGTAATGACTTTGGTTACAAGCTAAAATTTGCAGTCAGCGCGATCGCAGGCAGGCAGAGGCAATATGTTAAAGCAAGTAGACGAACGTATATTCGTTCAGAGGCGGTTATGGCTGTTGATTTTGCCCGGACTACTATTCCTGCACGTCAGAATTTGCAGGGAGTTTTTCAAACCGTTGATGCAAAGAGTTGTCCTCTATTTTTTAACTTCCATATGCATACTGTCTATTCCGATGGCAGATTACAGCCGGAAGAATTGATCGAGCAGGCAATTTCTATTGGTCTAAAAGGGTTTGCGATCTCAGATCACCATACAGTGGAAGGCTATCAGATAGCTCAACGTTGTTTAAAAGATTGGCTGCGGCATCATCCCCACGAGGAAAACCGGGTTCCTCAGCTATGGAGTGGGGTGGAAATCAATGCTAGGTTACTTGAAACCGAGGTACATATTTTAGGTTATGCCTTCGATCCGATTCACCCTTGTATGCAACCGTATTTGCAAAGACACACTACAAGCGGTGAAGACTATCGTGCAGTTAATGTGATTGCTGCCATTCATCAAGCAGGGGGATTGGCAGTATTAGCTCACCCAGCCCGTTATAAGCGATCGCACTTTGACTTGATCCCAGCAGCTGCCTCTTTGGGCATCGACGGCGTAGAAACATACTATGCTTACAACAATCCTAACCCCTGGCAACCTAGCCCAATAGAAACCAAACAAGTGGAGCAGCTAGCCGCGATGCACGGGTTGCTGAGTAGCTGTGGTACAGATACTCACGGTCGCAGTCTCCTTCAGAGACTCTGATCTCCTTTGCAGTGAAAGGCTTTTCGTTATGACAGCTGGTGGAGCTAGGGGAGCTGAGGGAGAAATGATAGATAAATTCCTCCTTGTCCCCTTGTCCCCTTGTCTCCTTGTCTCCTTGTCCCCTTGTCCCCTTGTCCCCTTGTCCCCTTGTCCCCTTGTCCCCTTGTCCCC
>DATNQH010000219.1:0-2101 GCA_036704105.1 Leptolyngbyaceae cyanobacterium
TTAGGTTTAACAGGGTTTTATCTTGCTCATTGCTCAGAAATACCCTTAGACGAGCGCCCATTCCTCAACCACCTCGGTAAATGCATTCCACCTATTTATTTATCTTTACATAAGTTGCTTTTTTCTCACCGACTTACTTAAGTCAAAGGAATATCTTCAGCAATCAAAGCAATTAAGGTCAGCTTCAAGCGAATATTGCCAAAAAGCAAAACATTTGCGATCTAAGTCAAATAATGTTCTACTAAAATCTCAGCAGTTGCACTTAAACTCAGAAAAGCGTTTTAGGCTACTAGAGCAGTTGCTTTGCGATTCCAATGAGTCTTTAGGTACAACAGGAGAGATCTCATCTGGTTTAGCTCGACCTCTGCAAATGATAGGGCAGTTGCAAACTGATGTAGAGCAAAGGTAGCAAAAATTGAGACAGTTACAGTTTAATGTACATAAATGTTTTGAAAAAGTAAGCCTGTTAATTGAAAATACCGATTTGAATACTTCAGCTAACGATTCTTCTGAAGCGACTACGGATTTGACTAACAAAAACAATAATTTAGCGAATATTGATTATATGATAAACAAAATCGAAGCAGGAAATTGGGAAAAATGAAAAATATTGTCGATAAATGGTTTTGCCAAGTCCTTACAATCAACTTTCAGGTAAAATTTTGTTGTTCGCAAGCTGGGCTTTGGCTTGTTGCCAAAGGTTTTCCAATTCCTCTAAAGTATAATCACAGAGGGGACGACCAGCAAGAGTTTCTAATTTTGAGAGTCGCTGAATAAATCTTTGGTTGGTTCGCTGTAACGCTTCAGATGGATCGAGTTTATACCAACGGGCAAGATTAATCAAAACGAAGAATAAATCTCCCAATTCGGCTTGTTGTTGTTCTGGAGATTCGTGAGCGATCGCGTGTTGAAATTCTGCCAACTCTTCTTTGAATTTCTCCCACACCCCATCAACATTTTCCCATTCAAAGCCAGCAGCAGCAGCTTTTTGAGAAATCTTCATTCCCGCCATTATTGGGGGTAGACTACGAGCATAGCGGCTTAATTTACTACTCAGCAGTTGAGTTTCAGGAGAAGATTCCCCTTTTTCTGCTGCTTTGATTTGTTCCCAATTTTGCCTTACTTCGTCAATGCTTTGAACATGAACATCACCAAAAACATGAGGATGGCGGCGAATCAGTTTTTGCGTAATTCCTTCAGCAACTTCTTTGAGGCTAAAACTATTTGACTCTGAGGCGATTTGAGCTTGCAGCACTACCTGCAACAGCAAGTCTCCTAATTCTTCGGCGATCGCAACAGAATCTCCACTCTTGATTGCATCTACTACCTCATAAGCTTCTTCAATTACATAAGGAATCAAAGATGAGGGAGTTTGAGCTAGATCCCAAGGACATCCATCAGGGGATCGCAACTTTGCCACTACATCGATTAAATTTTGCAACGCTGCTATAGCGTCTGATTCCTGCGTGTTAGTCATCCTTTTTATTAATTGGGAACGCGGTAGTTGGGTAAAAATTATGAATGTTGAATTGATTTTTGGATTGAGTATTAGCTATTAGCCGATATACGCTCAACGCTTGTGACGATTTTTAACTACATTTGATTTACGTTTCTTCATTTTGCCACGAGAGAGTGAATTACGACCTGTTTGTTGCCCAAAGCGTTTATAAGTAGAACTACCCCAGTCACTGATACTATGACTCATGGCTCCCAGTTCTAATCCGAGAAAAAGCGCGAACCATTTATCGGTGTCTTGTGAAAGCGATCGCTTAGCCGCCTGAGTCAATATTTGCCAATTCCACCCTACATCCCAGACTAGCTGAGCTATTCCCAATAAGAAAATCCCGAATATGCTTAACCAACAGCTTAAATATAGGATGCGCAGTGTTGTACCGATAATTAGACCATGAGACAACAAAGAGCGATGCCGTAGAGTCTTTTGGTAGGGTATCCAGATCCAGCGGAAGTAACCCCAGCGCTGGTATGGTCTGGAGTAAAGATCCAAATCGGGACTAAACATCAGACCACTGAATAAGTATGCCCCAGCCAAGATTAAAGTAATGTTGCCACTCCAAGAGAGGGCAAAGGTAATACCAGTGAC
>DATNQH010000220.1:0-11699 GCA_036704105.1 Leptolyngbyaceae cyanobacterium
TGCCTCTGAGGTAAAAAATACTGTTGGGGAGCAAATCTCTAAATTGTCTTTGCCACAGAAGCTTTTTGGCTGGGGCAAACAAGTTGGTGGTAGTGCTAATGTTGCTAAAAATCGCATCGAACAACTAAGCGATCGCAGCCCCAGCCAAAGTCAGCCAGATGCTACAACAACTACACCTACATCTGCTGTACAGAGTGCAACTGCACCACAAGCGACCGAAGTTGCTCCAAATGTCCAGGTAATCGATCGCCGTACTCCCGTACCAATTCCAGAGTCGTCTCCATCCACCACTGCTACTACTGAAGCACCTACACAGATAAAAGAATCACCTCTAGGCGCAGAGCCTGCTGTTAACACATATCAACCAGCAGGACCCGATATGCCAGGTGCAAGTGGAAAAGAACCGATCCCAGTCGAGCAAATTGCCCCAGAGGTAGAACTAGCTCCACCAGCCGAGCCTCTAGGCTCAGGAGATCCTGAAGATAGACAAAATCCCCCGCCACCACCAGAGGCAATGGCAGCAGTTCCAATCGATCCCACACCGACTGCTCCCGCCTCTGTGTCGCCGGATGAGCCTACTTTAGACGGAGATGTTCCCGAACTGAAGCGACCAAACCCACCAGATCCTGAAATTGTCGCCGAGGCGATCGAAGATGCCCAAGAAAAGCATCAAGAAGCCCATCCCCCAGAGAGTGCAGACCACAATTCACACTAAACCGACAAACCAATAAACTCGCCCTAATCTCCGTTAGTTATAGTCACGCCATACTCCTTTCCTCAAGAAAGCGCTCGTCATAGGTATGGTGGTTAATACTGATTGCCCTGCCGTAACCAGTGGCTAAATCCTAAGTTACAACGTAATCCCTTAACCTTGCTGCTATATTCGGGCAGCGGGGTTTTTATTAATTTAGGTTTTTTTTGACCGAGAAAATTGGGATACAAGCCCCTTGTTAACGCAGTGGAGGGCGGCTTTTTATTTTATCAGTCTTATGTATTATAATTTTGATACCCGATACCTCAGTATCAAAATGTTTATCTACGAATTCAAGGTCTACCCTAAAGCCTCTCAGATAGTCGCCATTGAAGAAGCTATTAAAACGGCTCAATTCGTCCGTAATAAGGTGCTTTGTTTTTGGATGGATAATCGAGGTGTAGGAAAGACCGAGATGTTTAGGTATAACACTCTACTGAGGAAAGAGTTTAAGTTTGTAGACGATCTGAATTCCCATGCTTGCCAAACTGCTGTTGAAAGAGTTTTAAGAGCGGTCAATCGCTTTTATGAAAACTGCAAAAAGCAGATACCAGGCAAAAAGGGATATCCAAAGTTTAAAAAACACTCTCGCTCAGTAGAATACAAGGTGTCTGGATGGAAATTATCAGAGAACAGAAAGCATATTACTTTCACTGATAAGAAGGGGATAGGCAACCTTAAGCTAATAGGATCTAGAGATTTACATTTTTACCAAATAGAACAAATCAAGCGAGTGAGAATTTTGCGTCGTGCTGATGGGTATTACGTACAGTTTCTGGTACAACTAGATCCTAGAGATACAGTTGAACCTATACCCCCTAGTCAAAAAGCAGTAGGCGTGGATGTTGGTATTAAGTATTTCTTGGCAGAATCCTGTGGGAATATTGAGCCTAATCCTCAGTTCTACCGCCAAGGCGAACAACAATTAAATCGTTCAAATAGGAGAAAGTCTAAAAAGTTTCGTAAAGGAAAACCACAGTCCAAAAACTATCATAAGGCTAGACGCTTATATGCTATTAAGCATTTAAAAGTAAGTAGGCAGCGAGAAGAGTTTGTCAAGAGAGTGGCGCTCCGTTTAATCAAGTCTAACGACTTAGTAGCCTATGAAGATTTAAATGTGAAAGGCATGGTAAAAAATCGGCGTTTATCTCTTTCGATTAGTGATGCAGGTTGGTCAACTTTCCGTCAATGGTTAGAGTATTTTGGCTACAAGTATGGCAAGGTAACTGTCGCGGTTGCTCCACACAATACCAGTCAAAACTGCTCTAACTGTGGTAAAAAAGTGCAGAAGTCTCTATCTACTAGAACTCATGTTTGTCCTCATTGTAATTATGTGGAAGATAGGGACATTAACGCGGCGATCAACATTTTGCAAAAAGGACTAAGTACCCAAGGGCATTGGGAATCTTTAAAGCTTAGGGAGTTCGACCCTCTGGCTGAATTGGAGCAATCCTGCTCAGTTAAGGTTGGACTGTGAACTAAGAATCCTCGCCGTTCTACGGCGGGGAGTGTCAACTTGTTTTTTTAGACAATAATAGGAACATAACCTTGCCCCTAACTCAAATATCTAACTGTGACAGAACCAGGAAGCTACAAAGAAACTGTAAATTTGCCCAAAACTAAGTTTGATATGCGGGCAAACGCAAATAAGCGAGAGCCAGAGATCCAAAAGTTCTGGGCAGAAAATCAAATTTACGAGCGCTTATCGCAGAACAATCCTGGCGAAATATTTATTTTGCACGACGGGCCGCCCTACGCTAATGGTTCGCTGCATATTGGTCATGCCCTAAATAAAATTCTCAAAGACATTATTAACCGCTTTCAACTGCTACAAGGGCGCAAGGTGCGTTACGTTCCTGGCTGGGACTGTCATGGCTTGCCGATTGAACTCAAAGTTATTCAAAATATGAAGGCGCAAGAGCGCGCTGGGCTAACGCCGCTCGATCTTCGTCACAAAGCACGGGATTTTGCCCTCAAGACAGTGCAAGAACAGAGCCAAAGTTTTCAACGTTATGGTGTTTGGGGAGACTGGGAGCATCCATATCTGACAATGACACCGGAATATGAAGCGGCACAAATTGGCGTGTTTGGGCAAATGGTTTTGAAGGGCTATATTTATCGTGGTTTCAAACCAGTTTATTGGAGTCCCAGTTCTAAAACTGCCCTGGCTGAAGCTGAATTAGAATATCCCGAAGGTCACACTTCCCGCAGTATCTATGTCGCCTTTCCCATGACAAGTTTGGCAGCAGCGGTGAAACCAGCCTTGGAGGAATTTCTGCCGGATTTGGGTGTAGCTATCTGGACAACAACTCCTTGGACGATTCCAGCCAACTTGGCAGTAGCGGTGAATCCTGAATTGACTTATGCAGTCGTAGAAGTTGGAAGTCAGAAGGAAGCTGAGGGAGCTGAGGAAGCAATCCAAAATCCAAAATCCAAAATCCAAAATCCAAAATACTTAATTGTGGCGGCTGATTTGGTGGAGCGGTTGTCAGCGACGCTGGGAGTGCAACTGAGCGTGAAAGCTAAGGTGAAAGGCTCAGATTTGGAACATTCTACCTACCGTCACCCGCTATTTGAGCGCGAAAGTTCGATTGTAATTGGAGGGGATTATGTCACCACTGAGTCTGGTACTGGCTTAGTACATACGGCTCCCGGTCACGGTCAGGAAGACTACATGGTCGGGCAGCGCTACGGTTTGCCGATTTTATCTCCGGTTGATGCAGATGGTAACTTTACCCCAGAGGCGGGACAGTTCGCGGGGCTGAATGTTTTGGGTGAGGGTAATCAGGCAGCCATCGCAGCGCTTGAGTCTTCTGGAGCGTTGCTCAAAGAAGAACCCTACGTTCACAAATATCCTTACGACTGGCGCACCAAAAAACCCGTGATCTTGCGGGCGACAGAGCAATGGTTTGCCAGTGTTGAAGGATTTAGGGAAGAAGCTCTTAAAGCGATCGCTTCTGTAAATTGGATTCCAGCCCAAGGTGAAAACCGCATCACACCAATGGTAGCAGAGCGTTCAGACTGGTGTATTTCTCGTCAGCGCAGTTGGGGTGTGCCAATTCCCGTTTTCTATGACGAAGAAACTGGGGAACCGCTGCTGAATGAGGAAACCATTGCTCACGTACAGGCGATCGTGGCGGAAAAAGGCACGGATGCTTGGTGGGAACTGTCGCAAGAGGAGTTATTACCAGAAAAATATCGTAACAATGGTCGTTACCGCAAAGGCACCGATACAATGGATGTCTGGTTTGACTCCGGCTCATCTTGGGCAGCTGTTCTCAAGCAACGACCGGAATTACGCTACCCAGCTGATATGTATCTGGAGGGATCGGATCAGCATCGCGGTTGGTTCCAGTCCAGTTTGCTCACCAGCGTTGCTACTAACGATCAAGCGCCCTACAAAACTGTCTTGACTCACGGCTTTACTCTGGACGAACAGGGACGCAAGATGAGTAAGTCGCTGGGTAATGTGATCGATCCGGCGATTGTAATTGAGGGAGGCAAAAATCAAAAAGAAGAACCAGCATATGGTGCTGATGTGCTGCGTTTATGGGTGTCTTCGGTAGATTACACTTCGGATGTTCCTATTAGTAAAAATATCCTCAAGCAGCTGGCTGATATTAGAAATAAGATTCGTAACACAGCTCGGTTCTTGCTGGGGAATTTGCATGATTTTGACCCAGATAAAGATGCTGTACCTTACGAGGAATTGCCAGAACTTGATCGCTATATGCTGCATCGAATCGCAGAGGTATTTACCGAAGTAACACAAGCGTTGGAGAAGTTCCAGTTCTTCCGCTTCTTCCAAACGATGCAGAATTTCTGCGTAGTGGATTTATCCAACTTTTACTTAGATATTGCCAAAGATCGGCTATATATCAGCGCCCCTGATGCTTTTCGCCGTCGCAGTTGTCAAACTGTGCTGGCGATCGCGCTGGAAAATTTAGCCACAGCGATCGCACCTGTTTTGTGTCACATGGCTGAAGATATCTGGCAATATCTCCCCTACCCAACACCCTATAAATCAGTGTTTGAAGCGGGTTGGGTGAAGTTAGACGAAAAATGGTATAATCCAGAACTTGCACAAGTGTGGCAACAACGGCGATTTATTCGCACAGAAGTTAATAAAGTGCTGGAGAAAGCACGAGTAGAAAAAATGATTGGTTCTTCCTTGGAAGCCAAGGTACTGCTCTATGTGCCAGAGCAGGAACTGCGTGAAAAGCGATTACCAACTCCCAGATTACAGGAATTAGCTGACAGTAAAAATGGAGTTGATGAATTGCGTTACCTATTTATTACTTCTTTTGTAGAACTACTCGATTCTCCAGAAGCATTAGCAGGAGTAACATACAACTTCCAGTCGGATGCTTTGGGAATTGGTGTGGTTGAAGCAGACGGGAAAAAGTGCGATCGCTGCTGGAATTATTCCACATACGTTGGCGAATCAACAGAACATCCGCTGTTGTGCGAAAGATGCATCCCAGCTTTGGCTGGAAAATTTTGAATTAACCGCACTTGCGCATCCTGCTTTAATTCCCAGTTGGCAGGCGCACAATTTAGCTCTGTTAGTAGTTGACAGTTGA
The DNA here is from genome assembly GCA_036704105.1 of Leptolyngbyaceae cyanobacterium. Taxonomy (GTDB): domain Bacteria; phylum Cyanobacteriota; class Cyanobacteriia; order Cyanobacteriales; family Chroococcidiopsidaceae; genus Chroococcidiopsis. Next base: position 5,335 of record DATNQH010000220.1, read on the forward strand.
CTGAAAGATAGTCAACTGTTAACTGTTTTTAGCCCATATGAAAACCTATCCAGATTGGAGACAGACTAGGCACAACGAAGCGATCTGTCTATGTTAATTTTTTTTACATTTATCAAATTTTATGATTAAAAATATTTTCTATTCGTAACATTGTCAAGAAAAACACATTGTTTCAAAAAAAACTACGTAAACAAATATACATTGTAACAAAAACGCATGAACTAATACTCAAACACTTAAGATCCGCTTGCCTACTGGCAATACCATGCCTAAATTTTAGATTTTAGGTGATACAAAGATTACCAGTAAGTAAATTCGGCAACTGCATTTGTTGCAGCAATTGCATTTGGTTACTATCAAAAATGTAATATTTATACTTAACAACGGACACAAGTAATCCTACGAATAGAGATATTTCTAGTGGTCAAGTGGTAAGTTTAAATAGTCAGGCATTTTAACTAAGTAAAAATGCTACTGAAGCGAATCAGAAAAAGCCATCAAGACATTTGGATGTGTCGAGCCGAATAAAAATTTAATAAAAGCGTTGGCATCACTATGTTGCACAGCATAAGTTGGCCGCTACTTGAGAATTAAACGTATTGTGCAAATCCAAAGGGGGGTGTTGTGATGGAAGTAAATAAACTGGTTAAATACGTAGAAGTTATGCATGGGCGTTTAAGTACCTTATACCAAGGTGTTAATGCCATGTCAGCCTCGCCAGATCTGCTGCCGACATTTTTTATGGAGCTTGGTAATGCTTCAGAAGAAATGCAAATAGCTGTGGAGGAACTGCAAAAGCAGAATGAAGCACTAGCAGCGGCGCGGTTTGCAGCAGAAGCACAAAGTCAGCGCTACCAAGAGTTGTTTGAGTTTGTACCAGATGCTTACTTGATGACTGATATCTACGGAACAATTTTGGAAGCTAACCGTGCTGCTGGAAGCTTGCTCAACATCTCGCCCCGGTTTTTAATTGGCAAACCATTAGCTGTCTTCGTCAAACCACAAGAGCTTAAAGAATTCCTGCCAAAACTGGTTGAGCTAAACCACTCAGATACACTAACAACAGTAACAGAGTTAACAGCTACTCTCTATAAACGTGATGGTGAGGCTTTTTTGGCGACAATGAGGGTAGCAAAAGTTAGTGATAACACTGGCAAGTGCTTTGCCTTACGTTGGCTGCTGCATGAAGTAAGTGATCGCCACCAGACAGAAGCCGTCCAAGAAAGGAATAGTAATCACCTGTACCAAGGACAAACTATGCAGTATTATGCTCAAGGGGAAGTTATCCCGCTTGAACAAAACACTGTTTTATATGTTTGTCAGGGTTTGGTGAAGCTGAGTGCATATTGCGAATATGGCGAAGAAATCCTGGTTGGGTTGGTAAAAGCAGAACAGTTGTTTGGCGTTGATATGACTTCTTTACACACTCACCAAGCGATAGCTCTTTGTGATGTTAAGATAGCATCCATTCCAAGCGCAGAAATAGCAAAGAGTCCCGCTCTGAGCCAAACTCTTTGGTCTCAATTAAATCAGCGGCACAAACAGACAGAATTACTTTTATTTATTGCCGGACAGCGGCGGTTGAAAGACCGTTTGCGTTATCTATTGCAGTTTCTGAAACAAGAAATTGGTGAGCCTGTGGAAAATGGAACTCGCTTAAGAGTTCGCTTCACTCATGAAGAGCTGGCTAGTGCTTGCCATACAACTAGAGTTTCAATTACACGAGAAATAGGCAAATTAAAGAAGCATGGATTGATTACCTTTGACTTCAAGTCCCACATAATTCTGACAAGGGACATCGTTTGAGACGAGCTAGAAATCTGCAACAGCGACGATTTTGTAGGATGAAAAAGCGATCGCAGTTGTTGCTGTATATAGAAACGCTGCTGTTGCTCGATCGCCTGCAAACATAACATTCAGCTTAATCAGACTTCGTTGTTGTAGGCTCGGCATCCCCTATGCTACTAACTTTTATCCGTTATATTTGTTAGATTTTTTGTCATTGCTTTACATTTGTTTGTATTCCTGCTGATAGAGTCACTTCATCCCAATTCTATTCCTAGGGTAGAACTAGATCCAATCCTTTGGTAGAAGTAGGAGATAACATTAATAGTTATCATATTTATTGGAAACAGCAATTCCAACCAACAGCTTATTGTGTAGAAGTGATACTGCAAGTCTATGAAATAAAGAATTACTTTGACTAATGCCGGAAGTAAAACACAAATTTACGTCATAAGCAGTTGATATTCAAATTTTGTGATTACGACTAAGGCAGATAGGGCAGGTTTTACACATATAAATTAATTCCTACACAATAGGAATGTGATCGCTATTTTCTATAATTTACCAAACTTGATGAGAGCGAAAAATTAAATCTAATCAAAATATCCAGTTAAGTGGAAAGTTTGTTATTTAAGGAAACTGATATCAATTTAATCTCACAGTGCTTGACTAAATTGATATTCAGGGGCGATCAGCTGTTGATTTTACTATTGTCAAAGCTACTAAATTGGGTAGCGATCGCTGCGACATCATTTTGAACCATCAAAACCACGCACGAATTTAGTACATAAAGGAACCATCAATATGAAAGCTTCCAATCTATCCAAAGTTGTTTGGGCTAGTGCTTTTGCCATCAGTTTGGGTACTCTGCCGTTAGCTACTTCAGTTTCTGCTCAAACCAGTGGTACTACAACGGCTCCAGGTACTGGTACTACAACGGCTCCAGGTACTGGTACTACAACGGCTCCAGGTACTGGTATGGGGGGAACTGACGCTACTGGTACTACGGCTCCAGGTACTGGTACTACAGGTACAGGTACTGGTATGGGGAGTGACACTACAGGTACTACTACAACTCCAGGCACAGGTATGGGGAGTGGCACAACAGGTACTGGTACGGAGGGCACAACAGGTACTACTGCAACTCCAGGTACAGGCACTACCACAATTCCCAATACAGATACTACAGGAACTGGTAATACTACACCTACAGATACTTATCAAGGAACTGATACGGCGCAGCGCGATCGCGGTTCTAGTTGGGGTTGGTTAGGCTTGCTCGGTCTTTTGGGTTTAGCAGGTCTTCGTCGTCAGGAACCCAAGCTCTACCGCGATCCTAACGATCCTAATGAAGTTACCACTGGCGCTAAATATTAAGAACTAGTAGCAATTAACTCATCCCCGCCATAAATGGCCGGGGATAAGGTGCCATTTGTAATTAGTAGTAAGCTAATCGTCATCTAATGTGCATATCTGTAATGAGAGGGAGACAGGAGACAGGAGACAGTTCGACTGTAATGACTTCTAGCTCCTGACTCCTTTAACGACTATCTTTCATGCAAAGGGAGTGAACATTAGCTTAGGGTGGGCAATGTCGGGCTACAAAATTATTTATTGTTGATTAGAAATACGCAGATTGCTATATAAAGAAATACAAGCGAATATTTCACCAAACGGCGTTTGGCATGAGTGTACCTACAACTATGATGTCACGTCAAAGAGTAGTTAGTTGAGTCCTAAACCTCATTCCAAGGTTAAGCCTTGGAACGAGAGTAAGGTTAAGCTAAAGAAGCAGCAGCCTTCAAAGCAAAAATCTTCTCCACCACATCCGCCACAACTTTATCAGGGGTGGAGGCTCCAGAGGTAATTCCTATAGTAATTTTCCCTTTTGGCAACCAGTTCTCACTCACCTGTAAGTTACCGTCTAGCAGCCGATGCTCGATTTGATTGCCTGAATGGATGCGATCGCCACTGTCAATGTGATATGAAGGAATACCGCGCGTCGTAGGAATTTCTTGCAAGTGCGTGGTGTTAGAAGAATTAAAGCCACCAATCACCACGATCAAGTCTAGCTTTTCCTCCACGAGTTGGAACATAGCATCTTGACGTTCCTGGGTAGCGTCGCAGATAGTATTGAAGCTTTGGAAATGCTGATTTAACTTGTCTGGCCCATATTTACGCATCATTGTACGTTCAAACAGCTTGCCTAGCTGTTCGGTTTCGCTCTTGAGCATGGTAGTTTGGTTAGCAATGCCAATTTGCTCTAAATCTTTGTCAGGATCGAACCCCGCAGAGTAAGAAGGGCTAAATTTTGCCATGAATTCATTGCGATCACCGCCATTGAGGATGTAATCTGCAACATACTCTGCTTGTTCCATATTCAGCACTACCAAATATTTACCAGCAAAGGAACTGGTTGCGATCGTTTCTTCGTGTTTATACTTGCCGTGAATGATTGAGGTATAGTTGCCTTTTTTGTGCTTCTCAACTGTATTCCAAACTTTTGACACCCAAGGACAAGTAGTATCTACAATCGTGCAATTCTTATCTTTGAGTAGCTGCATTTCCTCGACGCTAGCACCAAAGGCGGGTAGAATCGCTACATCGCCAGATTCAACCATCGAAAAGTCTTTTTTTCCCGCCTCAACCGGGATAAACCCCACTTCCATTTCCCGCAAACGCTGGTTTACAGAAGGGTTGTGAATAATTTCATTCGTAATCCAAATCCGTTGAGTAGGGAAATGTTGGCGAGTCTCATACGCCATTGCTACTGCTCGTTCTACCCCCCAGCAGAAGCCAAATGCCTGAGCTAGACGGATAGTAACATCACCGCGTTGCAGCGTGTAGTTATTGTCCCTGATTTGTTGAACCAGAGTGCTTTGATACTCCGACTGCAACATATCAGTGACTTCTGCTTCTCGACCAAATCCCTTACGATGGTAGTTTTCCGAATGTTGGAGCGATCGCTTAAAAGCTTTTGTATCCATGCAGTCGTATCCTCTGTATTCTCCGCGTCTCTGTCATAGATCCTAATATGTCTGGCTACCATGTAGAAGAGGCAAGGCTAACAAGCGCGAGTTATCTTCACCTACAATGCGTCTGTTGCGCTTGGTGAGTATGCTTTGTGACTTACTGTTTTTATTAAATAGGAAAAATAATATGGTTCAAGAATTCATAGATTTAAGAAATTCTATTCTAGAAGGACGCTATGAAGATGCGCTGGCGATTGTTGATGAACTAGAGGGAATGAGCAAACAAGCAACCCTACGTACTATTGAATCATACCTCTTAAGGTTGTGCGTGCATTTGATTAAAAATCAAATAGAACAGCGCTTAACTAATTCTTGGGTTGCTTCGATTTCTGATTCTATTCGTCAAATTAAAAAGCTTAACCTTAAGGATAACAAAACTAGTTATTACATCAATTCAACTGAGTGGATAGCTTTTTTAGAAGAAGCAATTGAAGCAGCAATTCGTCCGGCAAGTGTAGAAGTTTTAGGTGGAAAGCTGAAGCCTGCTCAAGTGTCACAAATGGTTGATAGAGTACAGTTAATGATAATAACTCAAAAATTGGTTGATTTAACTTACGAGTATTCTGTTAAGGATTTACACGATGTTGTTGATACGTATTTAGCCCAATTGCCAGGAGGAAAAGAATTGTTTGATAGAGAATAATTGTGTAAAAACGCACCTTCAACGAGGGACGGCTGTTTATTTTTGGTTGTGATCGTACATGAGTAGCTGATAGCCAATACTAAAACATTTTAGCTTAGAGCGAATTTTTGTTGAAAATAATTGCTTTGCTGGAACAAAACCAAGATAACTGTAAAATCTAACTTTATTGGGCAAGCTCCACAAATATAAAGGCTTATGGGTTTTTTGTGTGAGACTTTGAATCAAGTAAGAACCTATTCCTTGCTTCCGAAAACTTGGAGCCACAAAAATATATTGCAGCACTGTAAGTTTATTTTGATGAAATAATATTGCGTAAGCAATTAAGCGTCCATTACACGCAACTACAAAACACTCCGAACACTTTCTTTGAAAAATTACCAAATATTCAATTAAAAATGGTAAAATCATTGCTAACCAAAAAAAACTTCGACAAACAAATATTTCTAAGTCAGTTGATTTGTCAGTAATACCTGTAATTCCTAAGATTAAAAATGTTAGCAACGTTGTGGGAACTGCTATAACTAAAATAACTGCTATTTCTTGAGAAATTAGTTGAGAATGCGAAGAAGCAGGAATAGCCCATCTGCTCAATCTATACGCTAGCATCCTAATAGCTAGTCTGTCAGTAGGACGAGCGGGACGGAGAACGCATTCAGGAGGTAATGAATAAGATTTAGCCATTACGTTTATATATCTAGTAATTTTTGATTTATTAGATTTAATTTGTAAGCTACTCCAATGATTAAATATAAAAATTCAAAAAAATATCGCCTGAAAGCAAAATTTTAAATAGATTTTTCCAACAGCGGCTCAAACAATTTTTTTTATGTTCAACTATTTTTGTAAGATGGGCATTGCCGGGCTACTCTTGAATTGCATTTAATATATTAAATTGATATAAATAG
>DATNQH010000221.1:0-25220 GCA_036704105.1 Leptolyngbyaceae cyanobacterium
AAAAAGTCATTACGCATTTCAAGCTAGATAAGGTAACTTAAAAGTAAAAGTTAATTCAAATTGGCTTTGCTTCAACTTGGATAACTGATAAGACAATGCGTATTGCAGCTTTGTTAGGAACAACACTAGCCGTAGCACTGAACATTGGGGCAACGGCTCAAGTGACGCAAGCAGTTAAACTTCAAGACGGTACAGTATACTTTGTTCAACCGCCGGATCTTGTTGCCGCCACAACCACGTTTAATAGTGTGAAAGAGTGGGGCGCAACGTATTATTTCACGATCGCGATCCCAGAACAAGCTGGCGAACCTTTACAAAGGGTGACAATTAAGCAGCAAGAAGGTGCAGACAATGTTCGCTATAGACTGAAAAAGAGCCGTGCTTTTGAAGGAACGCGCCACGATAAAGGCACACCAATCAAATTAGGTGAGGTAACAAGTGATCGCAACAATCAGACAATTGTCGTCAACTTTGAACAACCAATTCCGCCGGGAAAAACGATTACAATTGGTCTGAAACCAGCAGAAAACCCTTTCAATCCCGGTGTTTACCTATTTGGCGTTACGGCTTTTCCAGCGGGGGAAAAATCTCACGGTCAATTTATCGGTTTTGGACGGCTGCACTTCTACAGCGATGGTGGGATAGATTAACGAGGTGCAATTTATCAATTGTCTCAAGCAACTAGGCAATTTACAATTGCTAATTACAAATTGATAATTATTTTGATCGCTTGGTTGTTTTTTTAGTTATTGCACCATTGTGTTGCGATTGACGCTGAGCAGCAGCTTGAGTTAGGAGAGATTCAGCAAAAGAGATCGCTTCATGAGCAGATTTTCCCCCAGCTAAACTGGCTAGTTCTTCGCGGCGAGTGATTAAGTTATCAAGCGCTGTCACCCGCACAACAGTTCTAACTTCTGCCTCCTGTATGGGTTGGCTAGACTGATCTGTTAAACCCGCCCTTACTCCTGTCTCCTGTGCAACGATCTGTTTATCTACCCGGAAGTGACGATCTGCCATTGCAGCTACAAGCGGTTGGTGAGTGACACAAAGAACTTGGTGGCGTTGGCTTAGCTGGTGTAACTTCTGTGCGATCGCTTGTGCTACTCGTCCAGAAACCCCAACGTCAATTTCATCAAAAATCAGTGTTCCAGCAGGTTCAGCATTGCTAAAACAAGCCTTCAGCGCCAGTAGAAAGCGACTCATTTCACCCCCAGAAGCAATGGCGATCAAAGGTTGCAATGGTTCACCTGGGTTGGGACTAAACAAGAATGTTGTCAAATCTGCCCCTGTGGCTGTGGGAGAAGTGGAAGTAATAGCGACTTGAAACTGTACCTTTTCCATTGCCAAAGGCTTCAGTTCTGCTATTAGCTGCGCTGCTAATTTTGCCGCAGCTTCTTGTCGCAAAAGAGTAAGCTTTTCGCAAACTTGCAGGAGTTTATTTAAACCTTGCTGTTCTTGCTGTTCTAAAGCTTCGATAGATTGTTCGCTGGCGTTAAGTTCGTTCAATTCTGCTTGAATGCGTTGATAATAAGCGATCGCTTCCGAAAGGGGTCCATATTTACGACAAATTTGCTTCAGTTCCCGAATACGTTCTTCCACCATCTCCAGTCGTTGGGGATCTGCTTCCAAACCTTCGCCATAAGCACTAATCTGCCTTCCCGCTTCTGTCGCCGCCGCCACAGCTTCACTTACCAGATCCAAAATAGACTGCAATTGAGCATCATATTGCACCATGTCAGTCAAACTTGATTCAGCTTCTGCTAATAGATCTGTACTGGCTGGCGTATCGTCATCATTTTGATAAAGTGCTTGGTAGACTTTGTAACTCGATTGCTGTAATTCAACCACATGACTGAGGCGTTGGCGTTCTTGTTCTAGCTGTTCTAGTTCATCTGGTTCGCCCAGGTGGGCTGCTTCGAGTTCCTGAATTTGATAATTTAGTAGATCTAATTGTTGTAGGCGTTGACGGTCTGATTGTCGCCTTTTATCTAAGTTAGTTTTTGCCTGTTGGTAGTCAGCAAAGGCTGCTGCTACCACTTCCCGCTGTTGCAAGTGACTTGAACCACCATAAAGATCGAGCCATTCTCGCACTTGTGCTGATTGTCCCACCTGTACCGCTTGACCTTGAGCAGTAATTTCTACCAAGCGATCGCGCAATCCAGCCATTACTTGGCGATTAACTAGCACTCCATTCACTCGCGATCGACTGCGGAGGCTACCGCCGTTAATTGTCAGTTCTCGCACGCATACCAGCGAATCATCATCTATTAGCTCAATTTCCTGCTCTACTAACCAAGCGGTTAAACCAGGGTTTAATTGGAAAGTAGCTTCTACTGCGGCTCGGTTTGTTCCGGTGCGAATGACGCGACTAGTGACTTTTCCGCCCAAAGCCGCATCAATAGCATCTAAAATAATCGACTTTCCCGCCCCTGTTTCACCTGTCAAAACATTTAGACCAGTGCCGAATTCCAACTCCAGCTGGTCAATCAGGGCAAAGTTTTCAATCTGGAGGGAGAGTAACATCAAAGCTAATTCACCGTGAGGGCAGAGGCAGAATAATCATCTAGTCATGGATACTAGTCAAAGTGATGACGATTGAAGCGATCGCTTCTTCTGTCATTTCCGAGCAAATACAAGCCACCAGTTACCAATCATTAGTTTAGTTTGACAAAGCTGCAACAGGTTGAAGCTAAAAAAATACTTATAAGTAATTTTTGATAAGATTACCTTGTTGAGAGTAACTTGCTATTTGCTAATTGAATACTTGCGAGTAGGTAATTGTTAATTGTTACAATACTTAACATAGTTAAGCAGATGCGGTCACTAATTCATGGATGTGAAGACGGTCTCCTCTAATTCTCTCAGGTCTGACGCAGAACTAGTGAGCGATAACCCAGCCACTACAGAAAATGTCAAAATTCCCTCGGTGGTTACTGTGTCAACCATAGAGGAGTTACCCCAGGAAAAAGCAATTATATCTACTGCAATTAAACCAGAAGATGCGCTACAGTACGACCCAGCACCGATAGCCGCATACTATAGAAACAAACCGCTGCGAATTGTAAGCAGAATTTGGGCAGTTTTATTCCCATCCTTAAGCTTTGCTTTTGGTCTGTGGTGGGATCGGCAAAGAGGACGCACTGTAGAAAAGCAGCAGCGAAGAGCAATTCAGTTACGAGAACTGTTAACTCAGTTGGGTCCTGCTTATATCAAAATTGGACAAGCACTTTCTACCCGACCGGATCTAGTTCCGCCTTTATATATGGAGGAACTAACTCAACTGCAAGATCAGTTACCACCTTTCGATAATGCGCTGGCTTACCAGTTCATTGAAGAAGAACTGGGACAAACTCCACAGGAAGTTTACGCTGAATTATCGCCTCATCCCATCGCCGCTGCCTCGTTAGGTCAGGTATACAAAGGTAAGCTCAAAACAGGCGAGACAGTAGCTGTCAAAGTCCAGCGTCCCGACTTGAGAGAGCGCATAACCATAGACTTGTATATCCTACGCCAACTTGCTGCTTGGGCAAATAAAAACATTAAAAGAATACGCAGCGATCTTGTCGCTATCCTAGATGAATTTGGCGAACGAATTTTTGAAGAAATGGATTATGTCCATGAAGGACATAACGCCGAACGCTTCGCTCAACTTTACGGTCACTTAGAAGACATTTATATTCCGAAAATTTACTGGCAATACACCAATAAGCGTGTATTGACAATGGAGTGGATTACGGGAACCAAGCTAACTCAGGTAGAAGCGATCGCTGCTCAAGGAGTAGATGCGCGGTATCTAGTTGAAGTAGGCGTACAAGGTACTCTACGTCAACTTTTAGAACACGGATTTTTCCACGCCGATCCTCACCCAGGCAACTTATTAGCCACACCAGATGGTAAGTTGGCATATCTGGACTTTGGGATGATGAGCGAGGTTAAGCCATACCAGCGCTATGGCATGATTGAAGCGATCGTTCACCTAGTCAACCGCGACTTTGAAGGCTTAGCCAATGACTATGTGAAGCTGGACTTTCTCTCGCCCGATACAGATCTGACACCAATTATTCCAGCCTTCGCTAATGTGTTTAAAGACACATTGGGTGCTAGCGTGGCGGAGTTGAATATTAAAAGCATCACCGATCAGCTATCGAGTTTGATGTATGAGTATCCCTTCCGCGTTCCTGCTTACTACGCGCTGATTATTCGATCGCTGGTGACGCTAGAAGGAATCGCTATCCGCATCGACCCTAATTTTAAAGTGCTTAGCGCTGCTTATCCCTATGTTGCTAAGCGGTTGTTAACAGATCCAGCACCAGAGCTAAGGGCATCGTTGCGCGATCTATTATTCAAAGAAGGTAGTTTCCGCTGGAATCGGTTAGAAAACTTGTTACGCAATGCTCGTGGCAGTCAAGACTACGACTTTAACCAAGTATTGAATCAAACGCTAGACTTTATATCTTCAGAAAGAGGCGCTTTCATCCGCGAACGCTTAGTGGATGAAATTGTTAAAGGTTTGGATGCTTTTGGGCAAAATACAATTCAGAATGTCACTCATACCCTGCGCCGTGCCATCGATAAAGTTCCCTTGGGACATCGCCTAGCGTTAGCAATTAACGAAACCCCAGAAGCTAACTTAGATCGACAGCAAACTTTAGAACATATCAACAGGATTTGGGGTATTCTACAGGAAACTCGTGGCTTCGATGCCACACAGCTAGCGCCTCAGATTGCCTCTTTGCTATTCAAGCCAGAAGCGCAACGCATTGGTCAGCAAGTGGCTAGTCGTTTAACCCAAAAAGCGATCGCCCGGATAATTCGTGATGTGCTAGTCTCCCCAGACGCTAATACTAATAACGGCCATAGAGCGAATGCAGCGGCTAAAATTTATCTGCCTCCAGCCACCAAGAGCGCCTAAGAAAGCAGAGAAATTAGTAGAAAATAGCAAAGACAACAAGTAGGGTGGGCAATCCCTCCGTGTGGTGGTAATACCACACTCCGCCCACCTTACAACTTAAAGCGTGGGCAATGCCCACCCTACGCTAATCCTCAAAGTTACAAATTATGATTGCTGCTTTCTTGGTCGCGTCTTAAACTTTCTTCCAATGCTTGAATTTGTTCCCGACGGGCTTCCACCTCCAAAGCTCGTCGGGCTAATTCTTGAGTTTGCAAAGTCAAGCTTTGCCGCCACTGTTCCGCTCTTTCAATTTCTTGTTGCAAAAAGGCGGGCGTAATTCCATTAGTTAAGTAGGTTTTTACTAATTCCAGCACCCAGTTACTTGCGTTCTCCAGACTCTCAATTTCCCCAATAGGAGATACCTCGACTAAAACGAGCAAACCCTCAGTCAAAGGAAATACCGTGCTATCGTTTAGTACTATCTCTACTTCTGGAATTACAGTTCTTTCTGTAATCAACGTCCAGTGGTATTCGGTTTCCTGTCGAGCCAATAGCCGCAAACCTAAGCTGCCTAATAGTCCTTGTGTTTGAACTTGAGCTAGATGGAGCATTTTTTTAGTGGTGAGTGGCGAGTGGCGAGTGAAAATGCAGCAATGATAAATGCTGAATGCTGAAAACTTCATCATTCATCATTCATTATTCATGATTTAGCTGTTTAAAAGGCGGAGGCGCGATCGCAGGATTTCTACCTGTTTTTCAGCTTCTGCTAGAGCTTGCCGCGCTCCTTGAACGATGTCTGCCCTAGCTTTATCAACAAAGCTGGGATTGGTCAACCGTCCAGAGAGTGATTTAGCTTCAGCTTCTACCTTACTTAGACTTTTTTCCAGCTTAGCCCGTAGTGCTGCCACATCAATTACACCAGCCAGCGGAATCAGAGCTTGGATTGTGCCAACTACGCCAGCAATTGCGGGTTCTATTGCCGTTTCGAGTCCTGGGGTAATTGTTAGTGACTCTACCTTAGCTAGCTCCTGAATATAAGTTTCGCCACTAGTAAGAATTTGGCGTTCGCGATCGCTCTCACTTTGCAAAAATGCCTTTACCTTAAATCCTGGCTTGATTCCTGCTTCAGCCCGGAGATTCCGAAGCGTGCGGATCGCACCAAATAGTAGTTCAAACTGCTGCTCCAATTCTGGATCGATTAACGATGCATCTGATTCGGGATAAGATTGCAGTGATATAGTTTGACCATCACTCGCCTGCGTGAGAGTATGCCAAATTTCCTCGGTTATGTGGGGCATGAAAGGATGCAGTAGTTTGAGAATCCCTTCTAATACATAAGCAAGAGTTTGTTGTGCTACCAGTTTGGATTGAGACTCTGCATCCTTCCACAGCCGAGATTTTACTAGTTCAATGTACCAGTCGCAAAAATCCCCCCAGATAAAGTCATAAAGCCCTTTCGCCGCTTCGCCCAAACCATAATTATCAATGCGATCGCTAGTTTGTTGTACCACCTGATGGAAGCGGGAGAGAATCCAGCGATCGCTCAACTCCAGTCCCCTGGCTGGGGGGTTAGATGTTAGGGGTGAACCCAATTGTTGCGGTGTCTTGCCATCCAAATTCATCATCACAAACCGGGAAGCATTCCACAATTTATTGGCAAAATTACGGGAAGCCTCGACTGAAGCCGACTCATCCTTATTGCGATTGTAGTCCAGCCGGATATCTTGACCTGCACCAGCCACTTCCTTAACTAAGGTGTAGCGCAGGGCATCCGTACCATATTTGTTAATCAGTAACAACGGATCGATACCATTACCAGCCGACTTAGACATCTTCTTACCGTTTTCATCCAGCACCAACCCGTGAATGTAAACGTCTTTAAAAGGCATCTGACCAGTGAAATGCCCCGCCAACATTGTCATTCTCGCCACCCAAAAGAAGATGATGTCAAACCCTGTCACTAAGGTGGAAGTGGGGTAATAGAATTCAAAGTCAGGCGAGGAATCAGGCCAGCCTAAAGTTGAGAAAGGCCATAGACCGGAAGAAAACCAAGTATCAAGCACATCTGGATCTCTTTTTAGCTTGACACTTTCGCCAAATTGTGCGATTGCTTTGTCCTGAGCTTCTGCTTCACTTCGTCCTACGACAAACGGCGTAGTGTCAGTGATTTCTCCGCCTGTTTCACTCACCGCATACCAAGCAGGAATTTGATGTCCCCACCAAAGTTGACGAGAGATACACCAATCTTTTAGCTTGATCAACCAGTCACGATAGACCTTCGTCCAACGTTGAGGAACGAACTGCGGGGAATTTTCTCGTTCGAGGAATTCTAGGGTTTGATCGGCTAGAGGGCGAATTTTGACAAACCACTGAGTTGATAGCAGAGGTTCGACCGGGACTTTGCCGCGATCGCTATATGGAACACTATGCTTATACTCCTCTACCTTCACCAAAAACCCATCAGCTTCTAAGCGTTGCACCACATTTTTCCGGGCAACAAACCTGTCTTGCCCTTGAAATTCTCCAGCATTCTCATTCAAAGTGCCGTCCTTATTCATAATGTTTATGAACGGCAAATTATGACGCTGGCCCATTTCAAAATCATTCGGATCGTGGGCAGGTGTCACCTTCACGCAACCCGTCCCAAAAGTAGCATCAACGAATTCATCAGCAATGATGGGAATTTGTCGATTCATAATTGGCAGCGTTAGCGTTTTCCCAATCAAATGTTTGTAGCGATCGTCATTGGGATTTACTGCCACAGCCGTATCGCCCAGCATTGTCTCTGGGCGTGTCGTCGCCACCTCCACATAACCAGAACCATCCGTAAGGGGGTAGCGGAAGTGCCACAAATGACCATCAACCTCTTTATTTTCCACTTCCAGATCCGACACAGCTGATTGAGTCTCAGGACACCAATTCACCAGATAATTACCCCGATAAATCAGCCCTGACTCATAGAAACGGACAAACTCTTCCACAACTGCTTTGGATAAACCTTCATCCATTGTGAAGCGTTCCCGCGACCAATCCACCGACACACCCAAGCGCCGCAGTTGGTTAACAATTGTGCCGCCAGATTCCGCCTTCCACTGCCAAGCTCGTTCCAGAAATTTTTCTCGCCCTAAATCGTAGCGAGTTTTACCTTCAGCCTTGAGTTGCTTTTCCAAAATCGCTTGTACCGCGATCCCAGAGTGGTCAGTTCCGGGTAAATACAAAGTGTTATATCCCTTCAAGCGGTGGTAGCGGATCAGAGTGTCAATCAGCGTATTGTCGAAGGCGTGACCCATGTGTAAGCTACCAGTGACATTGGGCGGGGGAATAACAATACAGTATGGTTCACCGCCGCGCTCCGGTTCAGCTTTGTAGACTTGATTGTCTTCCCAGAACTTTTGCCATTTAGCTTCAGTAGTAAATGGATCGTAAAGACTGGGCAAGGTGGGGATAGTAGCAGTCATGGCGGGAAGACTAAGAATAGATGCATGCAGTTATTTAAAATTTTGCCACACGATGGGGGAGGGTTTTATGAATACGAACCGCGTTCACGAAGTGTAGCGAAGCGTTTAGGCGCGAAGGACGCGAAGATGAGAGAGTTTGGAGAGGAGTTAGAGCAGCTAGCGTATGAGGTAATTGGTGCAGCTATTGAAGTGCATCGGGTTTTGGGACCTGGGTTTTTGGAGTCTGTTTATCAAGAAGCATTATGTCTAGAACTCCAGTTGCAGAAAATACGTTTTATTCCTCAAGCACCAGTGGCTGTTAATTATAAAGGAGCTTCGGTTGGTGAAGGTAAACTAGATTTCTTGGTGGGAAACAGTTTGGTTGTGGAATTGAAAGCAGTAGAGAACCTCGCACCCATCCACAATGCCCAAGTCCTGTCTTATCTCAAAATGACAGGTCATCGACTTGGACTTCTAATTAACTTTAACGTTCCTATCCTCAAACAAGGCATCAAACGAATAGTACTCTCCTAAACCCCTTCGCGCTCTAAACGCTTCGCTACACTTCGTGAACGCGTCTTCGCGGTTCGTCAATCAAACCTAATCCAATCCAAATGCTGGGGATTGTCCATCAAATCTTTCGCCACAATATACCCAGCAACAGTCCAAGTTTGATACCTCATCGCCTTTTTACCCACCAACATACCCCTCTTACCATCGTAATACTCCGGCCACTTATCCCGATCTTTAAACTCACTCCAGCGTTTTTCAGCTGCCTTGATTGCTCTTTCGGCAATACTTTGTCTGCCTGATTTCAGCGCAGCTGCTACCAAAAACCAGAGTAAAACTGGCCAATTTCCGCCATTATGATACGACCAGCGCACATTTTTTGGATCGCAGCCAGTGATTAACTCCCATTCTTTGTCTTCCACGGCCGGATAACAGATTTTCATCGGCATACTTCCCACCAAATCCAACCATCTTTTGCCGATCAAATTCATGATTTTTTGGGATTGCTCTTCTTCGGCTAGAGAACAAATAATAGACATCATGTTTCCTAGAGCAAAGAAGCGAAAATCCATTCGTCCTGGACCCAGATTACCAGCTAGATAGCCTCCTTCTTTCGGAATCCAATCGGCTACCCAAGTAGCAAGCGAATCTGGATAAATATTAAATTTATTTATAACTTCTTCTCCAAACTCTTCGTTTTCATATCTATGAATTTCATTTACCCGCGCCAGATCTATCCAATAATGTTCCTGAATATGTTTTTTTAGCCTCTCTAAGCGTTGTTGGATCTCTTCATGAATATCTGTTTTATTTTCAGGTATTAGCAGTTCGTCAGCTACCATTAAAGCAGCATAGAATAAGGCTTGGATTTCTAAAGGACGCTCGTATACGCCCATGCGGCGGTCAATCATAAAAGCGCCTTCTGGAACTAACAGCGTTGGGTACATATCAAACCGCTTCACCATGCACAGATCCAAAATCAACTTTATACCTTGTTGAAAATCTGATGCTTGGGCTAGTTTGATATCCCCTGTTGCTTTCTGATATACCCGCAGCAAAATCAACCACCAGAGGCAAGAATCTACAGGTGTAACTCTACCAATTGCCCGTTCGCCAAAATCGGCCCTAATACATGGTTTGCCGTTTTCTTCTACCACTTCAAAGCTTGCTGGCATTAAACCCATTCCAGGTCTAGCACCATCCATGTGCGCCCTGATTTCGTCTATATTGCTTTCATTAATCTGTAACTTTAACGTCTGCGTTAAAAAATTAGCTACTATCTTTGCCTTGCCTTGAGTCAGAAAAGCCAGGGCTGAAGGGAAAAAATCACGAATAAAGCAGTGTCCGTAATTGTATTGCTTCACGCTCGGATCTGGAGCTGCCGCTACTGTCCCAACTGGTTCCTCACCATATTTCAGAATTGATGCCTCTAATCTTTCCCATGCTTCATCTAATAGTTCGCTTGTACTAAACATTGCGCCCAAATCCTCCTTTTGCAAACTATTATTGTAGGCGTATTCTTTCTCAGCTTTCCTTGGCGCTCTTTGCGTCTAACGCTACGCTTCGCAAGCGCCTTCGGCAACGCTACGCGAACGGCTCCGGCGGTTCGTTTAAAAAAAAGGGCGCTTTGATGCGCCCCAATAAATTCCGTTTAACTTCGGAACCTAAACCTTTGCCGCTATCTTTGCTTCCTTTGCCGTCAAGCGTTCGTAAACTGCCCGCATCTTCAACCCTGTCAGCACTTGAAATAGTCCAGTACCGTTGTTAGAACCAGGATACTCTTTATGCTGGAGCAGCAGATGAGTCATTTCACCTTGATATTTGGTATCAGTATTGCTCAGATGAGTTTCGATGTAAGATACTTCCTCTAATTTGTCGAACTGTCCATCGACTTCCAATACGGAAACGTAGCGTCCGTAGTAGACATCTGAGCCGTAGAACATTTGCATTCCAGGGTAGGAACAGGTTAGCTTACGCCCGCAGGGAGTCCAATTAATTGTTGAACCTTCGTCAAACAAATAGACTGGCTTCATGCCTTCCAAGTTTTCGCTTTGGAGCATTCGGACGCGCAGTACCCTGCGCTCTTTGTCTTCCTTAATCAAGTTTGTGGGTAAAACTTGGAGGACAACGTTGGCGAATTCTTTTTGCGGCTCGATGTAGGCTTCAAAGTCAGGGCGACGAGAGTTAATTGCAGCAATTACGTCTTCGTAGCGATGACCCCGTTCTGCCATATCTCGTTGAATCTTCCAGGCAACTTTGACTTCATCGCTGATATCAAGATAAACGCTGAAGTCAAGGAGTGATCGCACTCTCTCGTCATACAACGGATGCAGTCCCTCAACCACAATAATGTGATTCGGTTCTATTCGCTCTGGCGGATCGATCATGCCAGTTTCGTGGTTATAAATTGGCTTATCAATTGCTTGACCATTCTTGATCGCTTTAATTTGCTCATACATCAGGTCAAAATTGTTTGCCTTCGGATTGAGTGCAGTTATCCCTGTTTCCTTGCGCTGTTTCCGATCCAAACTATGATAGTCGTCTAAGCAGATGACAGTGATAAATTCTTTGCCGAACAAGTCTTCTAAACGGCGCAAAAACGTGGATTTTCCGCACCCGGAGTCTCCGGCTACGCCAATTAAAACCACGCGATCCGGCTTACTGATCATAGGGTTCCTCTAACGATAAGATGTGTTGCTTTTTATGTTGTTTATTTGGCTGTTCCGTAGCCTGGAGGTTATTCTGTGGTCTGTACTGTTGTGGTTTAACCCCAGTACGTCTACACAAAAATTCTCACTAACCCAACAGGGCAGCAAAAACTGTTCCCGGTAAGTATTTAATACTACTGTTATAGTAGATCCTACCAGAATGGGATCTCCTATACAAGGCTTATCGTCAGCGTTATGGTCTGAGGGTTCAGTACTTATGCTAATGTTTTAGTTGCACAATTTTATAAAAAAAACCAAACTGGCTCACTCTTAACATTCTGCAATCAATTTACTTTGTAGTCTGTTAAAGGGGCAGTTAGTCAAAATATGCCGCAACAGCCGCTCCTTTACGAGTGAGAATAGCTAAAGTCTGGTTACAAAAGCTACTTTCTCTGGGTTGAGGTTTAGCAGCCGGAATTCGGTGCTAGAATTTGCCTCTGCTAGAAAGGGCTGTTTTTAAACAACAAGTTAAGTAGGGTTCGGAGAGATTTAATCGATGTACAATTCCAACGCCGCTGACGGAGCAGCTAATACAGAAGCTGGGAGCCGCGCATTTGTTTATGAAGTGGTGGGCTTACGTCAGAGCGAAGAAACAGACAAAACGAGCTATCCCATTCGTCAAAGTGGCAGCGTGTTTATTAGAGTGCCTTATAGCCGCATGAGCCAAGAAATGCAGCGAATCACTCGATTAGGCGGCAAAATTGTCAGCATTCAACCTCTAACAGGTGATAACAATGGAAATGGAAATGGTAATGCCATTGTTACTCCTAAGAGTGAAGCGACAGAAAAAACTGCACCAGAAAATGGACTAAAGCCCAATACATCAGAAACACAAGGCAAGCCCATGACTCAAGCGCAGCCCAAGGCTGGAAAAGCCAAACACGAAGATGTTCCCGTTAATATTTATCGTCCCAACGCGCCTTATATCGGTAAGTGCATCTCAAATAAAGAATTAGTTGGCGAAGGTGGAATTGGCACAGTTCGTCACCTGATATTTGATATTTCTGGTGGAGATTTACGTTATCTCGAAGGTCAAAGTATCGGCATTATTCCGCCGGGAACAGACAAGAATGGTAAACCAGAAAAGCTCAGACTATATTCGATCGCCTCTACCCGTCATGGCGACCATGTTGATGACAAAACAGTGTCCCTGTGCGTCAGACAGCTAGAGTACAAGCATCCTGAAACAGGCGAAACAGTCTATGGTGTCTGCTCTACCCATCTGTGTAATTTGGAAGAAGGTGCGGATGTAAAAATTACCGGCCCTGTTGGGAAGGAAATGCTACTCCCTAGCGATCCAAACGCCAACGTAATTATGCTGGCTACCGGAACTGGTATCGCACCGTTTAGAGCTTACTTATGGCGGATGTTTAAGCCTGACGAAAAAGCAGTCAACACAGACTACGAATTCAAGGGTTTTGCTTGGCTAGTCTTTGGGATCCCCACTTCTGCCAACATCCTCTACAAGGAAGAATTGGAAGAAATACAACAGCAGTATCCTGACAACTTCCGTCTGACTTGTGCCATCAGCCGGGAACAGAAAAATGCCCAAGGTGGCAGAATGTACATTCAGGATCGAGTAGCCGAAAAAGCCGCCGAACTCTGGAAACTAATCCAGCAAGAAAATACCCACACATACATTTGTGGCTTGAAGGGTATGGAAGGTGGCATCGATGAGGCACTATCTGCTGAAGCCGCTAAGGAAGGCATAAACTGGATCGAATACCAGAAGAATTTGAAAAAGGCTGGTCGCTGGCACGTAGAGACTTACTAAGGCTAGTGTTTGGTAGAGTAGGGTGGGCAATCCCCACCCTACTATTGTTTTGTGACAATGCTTAGGGGTGTATGTCAATACGCCCCTACAATTATTTTTGGTGAACTGGTTACAAGGACTGTGGCTTTTAAAGTTGGTTTACTAGGATTAGGCACGGTGGGTACGGGTACAGTCCAGCTATTGCTAGATGCTGCTGGACGTAATCCATTGTTGCAGGAGTTGGAAATTTACCGGGTAGGAGTGCGATCGCTCTCTCGATCTCGTGCTGTCAATCTACCAAAGGGTGTATTGACTACAGATTTAGATGCACTTGTCATCGATCCAGTGGTAGATATTGTGGTCGAAGTTTTGGGAGGATTGGAACCAGCGCGATCGCTCATTCTTAAAGCGATTAATCACGGTAAACACATCGTCACTGCTAACAAAGCAGTCATTGCTCGTTATGGCGATGAAATCTTTGAGGCTGCTAATGCGGCAGGAGTTTACGTTCTGCTAGAAGCAGCTGTAGGCGGCGGTATCCCAGTCATTCAACCATTAAAACAGTCTTTAAGTGTCAATCAAATTCATTCGGTGACTGGAATTGTTAATGGCACTACTAACTAC
The DNA here is from genome assembly GCA_036704105.1 of Leptolyngbyaceae cyanobacterium. Lineage (GTDB taxonomy): Bacteria > Cyanobacteriota > Cyanobacteriia > Cyanobacteriales > Chroococcidiopsidaceae > Chroococcidiopsis. The sequence continues at coordinate 13,924 of DATNQH010000221.1, forward strand.
ATTCTCACGCGGATGCAAACCGAAGGTAGTAGCTTCAATGATGTTTTAGCAGATGCCCAAAAACTCGGTTATGCCGAAGCCGATCCAACTGCTGATGTAGAAGGTTTAGACGCAGCAGATAAAATTGCTATCCTCGCCTCCTTAGCTTTTGGGGGACGAATTAAACTGCAAGAGGTTTACTGTGAAGGTATTCGCTCTGTCAGCAAAACAGATATTACCTATGCCCAAAAGCTTGGGTTTGTAATTAAACTACTAGCAATAGCAAAACGGGATACTCCCCTTTTGCCGCTCTCAGTCAGAGTTCACCCAACTTTAGTTCCACAAACTCACCCCTTAGCCAATATCAATGGCGTTTACAATGCAATTTTGGTCGAAGGAGAACCAGTTGGGCAAGTGATGTTTTTTGGCCCTGGGGCGGGTGCTGGTGCTACTGCTAGCGCTGTCGTATCCGATATTTTGAATATCATTGCTGTCTTGAAAACTAAAACTCAAGAATCACGCGACATCCTACACCCATTACTAGCGTGTTCCCATCAAGATTATTGTGCGATCGCACCGATAGAAGAACTTGTGACTCGGTTTTATGCCCGCTTCCTCACCCAGGATCGCCCAGGTGTGATTGGTAAATTGGGTACTTGCTTTGGCAATCGCGGTGTTAGTCTGGAATCAGTTGTACAAACTGGCGTAGAGCAAGAATTAGCCGAAATTGTTGTCGTCACCCATGATGTGCGAGAAGGTGACTTTCGCAATGCTTTGGCAGAAATCCGTGAATTAGAAGCAATACATAGTATTCCTAGCTTGCTGCGGGTACTTTGAATAGTTATGGATTTTGAATGCGCGAGTTTTAAATTAAATTACTAACTTAAAACTTAAAACTCAAAACTTAAAACTTATCCTTAAGGGGGTAGCCAAAGCAGTTATTTATGGGTTAATTAGTTTAATTTAAACTTGCTGCTTTATAGGTGATGTAAATGACCAATTCACCCGATCCACGTTCAACAAAAACTCCCTTGGGGTTTGATGAATTTGTTGGCATCTTCGTTGCTTTAAGTGCGATCGGCGCTATTTTATTATGGTCACTCTCCCGCCGGAACGAAGGCTTTCAAATCCCTAATATTATATCGCTGTCCCCTACTCCCACAGCGCCTTCAGCTGTGAACCCAGATCCCCAAGCAACAGCAAGTCCGGCTCCCGAATCACTACTTCTACCGCTTCCGGTTCCAGCACCTTCACCCGAAGAATCGCTCCCAGTCACGCCAGGAACTACACTCAGGCGACAAACTCCTCAAATTCCAGCGATTATTCCCTTACCAGCGCCAACGCCAGCGGTTACGGCTACTCCATCAACTCCAGCCCCGTCTCAAACTGTTCGTTTTTTGGATGTTCCTGAGAATTTTTGGGCATATCCATTTATTACGGCTCTTGCCAATCGGGGAATTGTCAATGGTTTTCCTGGCGGCTATTATAAACCTACCGATCCTGTAACCCGTGCTGAGTTTGCCGCCCTGCTGCAAGAAGCTTTTGCTAATAATCCTGGTCGAGATAATGTGACTGTGTTTAAGGATGTTCCGCCGACTTTCTGGGGAGTACCAGCAATTGATCGCGCAATTCAAGCCGGATTTTTGAAAGGGTATCCTGATAACACTTTCCAACCGCAGCAAGAAATTCCCAAAGTGCAAGTTTTAGTCGCTCTTGCTAGTGGCTTGAACCAAGCACCGCCATCCTCTCCACAGCAAGCCCTACAATCTCTTTATCAGGATGCCGACCAAATTCCTCAATACGCAATCGATAAAGTAGCAGCTGCTAGCAACGCTGGGCTGGTGGTGAATTATCCTGATTCCAAAGTGCTTAATCCCAACCAAAATGCTACTCGTGCTGAGGTAGCTGCCTTCATTCATCAAGCTTTGGTCAGATCTGGCAGATTGCAACCGATTCAATCTCCTTATATTACTGGAGGGCAACCACAGCAATAGTCTTTACGGTTTTTATTGTAGAACGGTAAACACTAGCCCTACTTAAGATCGGCAAAAAGGCGATCGCGCGAGTGCTGGGATAAGCAACGGCGATCGCCTCTTAGTATGATCTGCTGTTGCTAGCAGCGATCCAAGAATTTAGCTTTACTATTCTGATTCTTGGCTACCAACTACTTGTTGTTTGAGTCCTTGAATTTCTTGAGCTAATTCTTGCCGATTAGACGCTTTCAATAAATAGCGATTGACGAACCAAGCTGAATAGCCAATACCGATTAACTCGAAGGTTGGAGAAACTAGAGGAATGCCATTGAGAGCATCCAGCACTGCCAGGATAACTCTGATTGTGACAATCGCTGCTAGAAATAGAGTAACAGTGATAATTGGTTGTTTGTACTCATTAAAAAAGTTGCCGATATAGTCCGGCAGTTCTGCCAAAAAGGCAGAAACTTGCGTGCCAACTCGCCGCCATTGCTCATCAGTCTGAGGAGCAGGTGGGAGTTTTGCCAAGGGTGCTGGTTCTGTAGCCGCCATACCCTCTGGGGAATTAGTATTTGCGTAATCTTGTTGTTGCAGTTGAGATTCCATAGTTTTAATTTGTTTGTTGGGAATGACAACTTTAATATTGCTGATTTTGCGGTACGATGCCTAGCGTTACCGTTTGTTTTCGACTTAAAAGAAGAAGAGGTTATCTTTCAAATATACTTAACTCTTAAGAGCGGCTTGCTCAACACCAAGATAGAGAACTTAGGGTCGAACTTGCCAGCTGATAAAGAAATAGGCATCAGCAAATAGCTACTAGACAGCGCTGCCAACTGCTTTTAGTGCTTTTAGTTTAATTTGATTTTGCACAAAATTGTCCCTGCTCTACGGTAGAGATATTGGCGATATCTGTTTGAGTTAATACTCTTAAGAGCCTCTAGTGTTGATTAACATTACACCTGATTTCATCCCTAAGATAGTTTCAGCATTAATTAGGCGATTTGGTTTCTGATAGCAGAGAACCGTGTAGGTTAATGATATCAGTACTAGTCAGTAGTTGTAGCAGCAATAAATACTTTACCATCTTTAGCCTGATTCAACCCTTTATCAAGTCAAGAGTGAAACAGGATTGATTAAATTTACAGCTAGCCACCAGCGGCAAATGTAACCAATATTACTATTGAAAGTAAAAGACCAGGAGTAAGTAGCAACACTAGCATCATTAGATCGTGTGTATTCATAATTTTGCTCTCTTCTGATTGTTTTACTTTTACTTTAATCAATTTGGAATAAATATGACTCTCACCCAAGAACAATTAATATACTTTTAACTTTTGGGACAATTTATTCGCTAAAATTATTCACTTATTAGCCAGCAATCTGATTCTATTGGCTTGACTGCTAACACACCAATCTAGTATGATATAAACTTTTATTTGATGTTTATATGCTTAAAAACATCATTATATGGTGCGTATAAATAGCTAAAGTTTAAGCAACTGATAGTCACTTATTGTCATTCCTAATAGTATTTAATTTTTTGTAGAAGAATACTATGTTTATATTGAATTTGGATAAAATTAAGAATAAGTATATAGCAATTGTAATTGATTTATAAGCTTGAGAGTAGGTTGGCAATGCCGGGATACTGAATTTATATAAGATAGAAAATTAATATAGATTTGTAGTTTTAAATCTAAATAAATTAATAAAAGTAATCGCCATAACCGCAAACTCTAACTTTTTCTGCGCCTTGGCAATAGTGGCTTACCCTTAACAGATAAAAGTAATGGCAAGTACTGAAGTTGGAAATCCTACATTATTTTAAGTAGTTTCTTCCGAATCTGGCGGTAAATCGTTGTTATTCCACAACAAGCGAACTGCGAGAACAGCAAATCCTACAGCAGCGATCGCTTTTACTAATCTTACTGGCAATAGCTGTGCTGCTCCGGCTCCTGCCAACACTCCAATTAAACTGGTTAACAATAACGCGGCTGCCGTACCAAAGAATACAGCACGGGGAGATTTAGAACTACCCGAAAGTGCGATCGCGGCTAATTGACTTTTATCCCCTAACTCGGATAAAAAAACAGTAATAAAACTTAGTCCTAGTAAATTCCAATCCATTTCATTTTTGCCTAAAACTGCATAACATCCCAAAACAGCATGGCAGAAATCACTAGCAAACTAGCCCCGGCTGCTTTTTCCAATGTTTTAGGAGCAAACCGCTTCGCCAGCCATTGCCCCAAAATAACACCTAACAAACTCGTAGAGATTAATGCAGTTCCCGCACCCAAAAACACTACCCAGGGTGACTGAGATTCGGCACTCATCAGCAAAGTAGATAACTGTGTTTTATCACCAAATTCTGCCAAAAAGATAGTCAAAAATGTAGATCCGAAGATTTGCCCTGAATGCTTCTTCGTCTGCTTTTGTAGCGTTATCTTCGGTAACTGGGCATCAGTTTCAGGCTTCTCCAGCGTAGCAACAATTTGACTGCGATTTGTCTGGGCTTGCTTGTTCAGGATGCTGATTTCGTCAGACAAGTCAGATTTAGTAGGAGCAGATTGGACTTTCACGGGCAGTTAGGCTGAATGTTTTTCATTTTTTTTTCATTTTCTCCTACCTACGTTACAAAAATCAACCCTGCTATACAAAAAGCAAAACTCAGAAATCATGAGTTAGGAGTGGTAGAGAAGCGATCGTAGCGCGTCGGTAAAGAATTGCTCGAATTAGGAACCAGCATGATAAATGCGATCCGGGCTGCATTTATACTTCACAGGAAAGACGCGATATATCGCGTCTCTACATCTTTATACTTCATCCTTCTCCACCTCCGAACCGCTAGAAACCCATTGCTTGATCGAAGCGCAGCATTTCCAAACTGCGATCGCCATAGACTCCCTCAATCTGCTCTCGACAACAAGCGATCGCAAAATCGTTCAACTCTTCCGGCTCAATTCCATACATATCCTCAAATATCTCTGAATCCACGCGGCAAAAGCGGGGGCGATGGGGGTAAATCTTGCATTCGCGGGTGGTGCGATCATAATTAACACACCAGCCTCCTTCTCCCACCATACTTAGATACAGTTCCAACTCATCGGGCGACAGATACTCTTCCAAGTCTGGACGATCAGCCGGATCTAAATTACAACAGGCTCCACATTGCTTTACACATTTCCAAGTTGCCATGATACAAAAATGAGTTATGATTTTCTCCTTGCTTTGAGCTTAGCGATTTTAGCTACCGCACAGCCAAGATGAGAAAAGTTGGGAGTAATTTAAGATTTATTATAGATTTGTTAAGTTAATTAAATTAAATGCTTGATATTTAGGTAAAATAAAGTGCGGAATTTATAGCGGATGCATTAAATTAGCAAGATTAATTGGGAGGAGAAATGTCTGGTATTTTTGATGTCATAGGTAGTTTTCAGTGGGAAACCCTTTTCCAGCTAGTATGTGTTGCCCTAATCATGCTTGCTGGCCCTGCGGTTATTTTTGTCCTTGCCTTTCGCAACGGCAACCTCTAAAGCTAAGAGCAAGCACTACCAACAAGGTATAAATATGAAAGGGAAGAGCCACTCGCTGTTCCCTCTTTTAGTTTGTCAGCATGATTTCTTACAGAATTGGAATTAGCGTAAATTTCTTGTAATACGCCTGGGTGAGTCTGGCTACCAACTAGCTGTAACCACAAAACCTTGAACTGCCAGTGGTACATAGGAACCGAGTGATTGGCTATATTACGAAGCTGTCTGATTTGATCGATTGTAGAGGCAGCTACTTGCCCTTGAATTAGCCACCCAGATAGGGGATGTTGCCACTGCTGTAAGAATTGTTTAATTATTTGTCTGTCAGAGTGAGTTACGCGATCGCTGCGATCAACTGTACGATATAAGTTATTACCAGTAAAAATATTTTCTTTCAAGATACTTTTAATAAAAGCTTCCCAATGGCTAGATATTAAAGCTGGCAAATCTCCCAATGTATACTCGCCGTTTGACTTGAGCAGAATTCCCCCAATTTCAAAAGTAATATCTGCTGATAAATTAATTCGCTCATTTTTGTTTAATATATACTGATATAGCTGCTTGAAAAAAGGAAAAATTATTTCTCTTTCAGCTACGATCCCTAAAGGATGCCCAGCCGTTGAGTAATCAGCAACCTCACCAGCAAAATTATCTGATTTAATCATTTGATAACATCTATAAGCATTGCACAAGTCCCTTTGACTTGCTGGATGCAAACAATTCCAAACTGATTTACCTAGTTTAGATATAACTTGTTTTTCTATACTTTCTAAAGGCAGCGTCTGGGGTAACTGACTAAGCTCACCTTCTAGTCGGAGAATCCGTTGCTTTTGATCTGCAACAATAGCTTCCTGCTGCGTGAAATTTTCTTGTAATTGATTTAGTTTTTGTTCTTGTTCGCCGGATAAATCTTCTGTTTTATTAATTAAATATAACTGTTGATTCAAAATATTAATTTGTTCGTTCTGCTTTTCAATTACTTTATCTTTTTCTCTAATTAGCTGGTTTTTATCTGCTATCTCCAAAGCGCTCATAGCAGTTTTGATTAAATTATAAAAATAAGGTTGAGAGACATCAACTTGTTTAGAAGATTCACGCTTTTTACCTTGTAAACCAATTTTATTACCTTGTTCAATTGCTAAAACTTCTCCTTTTTCATTTCTAATTCTTAGTTCCAGTAGTAAATCAGTTTTAACAATGCAACAAGTATATTTGCGCCTGTTGTAGTAAAATTCTGCTTTCATAGTCGTTCCTTTAACAAATAAATATTACTTGGCTCTTGCGCTCTATCTGAGGCGGTAGCCTAGATATTTTCGTTATCTAGCCATCGCCTGGTAACGAGGCTGCAAGTCTCTGACTCTTGCGCACAAATGACGAATATATCCCCCGTTTGATTTTCCCTGAATAATCAGGACTTGGGGAAGTATACTTATTCACGAATATATAATTGGTAGTATGATGCGAGGTAATATTTTTGTATTAATTAGACAAAAATTTATTTATTTTCTATAAAGAATTAGTCTTAGCTATTTCCAACGCACTAAGAGCAGCCTGCACTAAATGATAGAAATGAGATTGATGTATATCAACTATTTTCGCATTTTCCCGCTTGTTACCTAGTAAACCAATATTTTTTCCAGCCTCAATAGCTAAAACTGTACCGTCAGCGTTTCTAATTCTTAATTCAGCAGAAGAATCTATTTGAAAAAAACCACAACTATAACGGCGTTGCTTATATTCAAATGTAGTTTTTAAGCAAGTAGTTGCTGAGGAAAAAAATAAGTGCGACTGACTGGGAAGCCTAACTCCTAGTAATTCCAACTCAATAGTAGTATTACCATTCCAAGTATTTTCTCGCAGTCGATAAGCAATATCTATGTGTGGTGGAAGAGGGAAATATTCACGCCAACGCCATGCGATCGCCTTAATTTGAGAGAGTTGATTTTCGTTAACTTTCGCAAGTGTAACTTTGAGGTGTTCTTTACCAATAATTTGTTGAGAGACTACTTGCACATTGGGTGTCCAGAATACTGGAGCGGGGTTATCAATTCCACAAGGATGGAGAGTGTCTAGCTGTTGATAAAGTTGCAAATCGATTTGATTTAGACTGGCTTCAACATCAATTTTTAGCAGTGGTTTGAGGTGTTCGGGTTGCAAGCAAGAGTTAGCAAACTGACTCAAACGCGATCGCAAAGCGTCTAAATTTTCAGATGGAAGTGAAAAACCACCAGCTGCTTTGTGCCCGCCGAATTTTCCTAACAAATCTCGACAAAATTCTAAAGCCTCAAAGACATGGAATTCAGGAATACCTCTTGCTGAACCCCGGATGTGTTGCTCATTTTCATAAGTACCAATAAACACTGGAACCCCATAACGTTCTACCAAGCGAGAGGCAACAATTCCAATTACACCATGATGCCAGTTTGGTTGAACAACTACTAATATTTTTTCTTGTTCTAAATACGTTTGATGCAACGTTTCTACATAAGCGATCGCTTCAAGTTCAATTTGTTCGCATCGTTGCTGACGTTCCCGATTGATTTGTTCGCACTGCATTGCTCGTTCCAGTGCTATTCCCATATCTTCGGTAGTCAGTAACTCTATCACTGTTTGGGGATCGCCAATTCGACCGACTGCATTAATCCGAGGGCCGAGGCGAAAACCGATATCATCAGGCTTGAGGGATTTTGGATTTTGGATTTTGGATTTTGGATTGTTTCCCATCTCTCCATCTCCGCCTCTTCCCTGCACTCCTGCTATCTGAATTAACGCTTGTACACCAGCTAATTGAGATTGGGGTAGCTGACGTAAGCCACGTTTTACCCAGCGACGGTTAACACCAGTTAAGGGCGCAAGATCGGCAATTGTGCCCAAAGTAAATAGTTCTAGTAGCGGCTTGACTAAACCTTTGGTTTGATTCAATTGTTGAGCGAGACATACAGCTAAGACATAAGCCACGCCGACACCAGCTAAACCCCGATAAGGTGAGGCTTCACGAATTAGCTTTGGGTTGAGAATAGCGTTAGCCGGGGGTAAGGTTGGGGGGATGTCATGATGATCAGTGATGATTACCTTTAAACCTAGTTCTCGCGCTCTGGCGATCGCATCAATTGCTGAGATACCGTTATCTACAGTTAAAATTAGCTGCACACCTTCACTGTAGAATTCTTCGATAATGCGCACATTGATGCCATAGCCTTCGAGCATCCGGCTAGGAATAGCATAATCGACTTGAGCGCCTAACCAACGGAGACTGCGCAATAATAAGGCGGTGCTAGTCATACCGTCAGCATCATAGTCACCGCAAATAGCGATTTTTTGTTGTGAGGCGATCGCTTGCTGCAACAACTCGACACTCAAAGCCAGATCTGGAAACTCTTCTAGCGGCGAAGGCAAATCCTGAGACTCTGGAACTAAAAATGCTTTTGCTTGTTCTACCGTCTCGATCCCTCGGTTAACCAGCAGTTGAATCAGGATAGGAGATAACTGGGTAGCTTCAGCCAGCTCAGCCACCAATTCAGTTTTAGCTGGATAAAACTGCCAGCGTTGAAGAGGTAGCCTGCGAGTGCGGCGAGATAATTCAGGTGCGCTGAGTTCTAGCACGGTTAACAAATGAGGAACTTAGGAAGATATTCTACTCCCTCATCGTTATGCTTCCAAAACAAATTAGCGATCGCTTACCCAGCTTTTGCCTAGTAACTAGTAATATGGCGCTCTGCGTCAAGCATTTTTATTTCATTTGTTTTTGCTTACTTATAAACTAATTCCTGCTTCTAATGCTTTTGATTTTAGATAATTTACAAAAGCAGAACAAGACACTAATATAAACTTAGCATCTTCAAACTTCAGATTAGATTCTTCTAATAAAGCGTGTCGTATTCCTTCTGCATCACTTGTATATCCATATAAACTAATAAATGCCTTTTTTAAAGCAGGATGGAGCCTGACTTTTTTTTCAATTTCTCCCAGTGCTTGTCCTAACGTTATCTTATCTTTACCAGCAATTAATTGACAAATTGCTTCTACAGCCGATATAGATTCTTTGATAGAGTTTTTATAATCGGGTAATTTTCTGTCTGCTAGTAAGTTTAATGCTTGTTCTAAGTGAGTAGCAACTGGTTTAAGATAATTTTCCTGCTCTAACGCTTCTTCTATTTCAGCAATTTCCGTTTCTGATGTTATCTGAGTAATTTTTAAATCAACAAAGCGATATGCAGATACTTCTCGTTCTAGAATTACATTACAAAAATTTATAAACTCTTTTATCTCTGCTATGTCTGCATAAATAGCAGAGTCATTAGCTATATATTCTATAAAATCATAAACTTCATACCATTGGCATTCAAAGAAATATTTTTTGATTTGGTTATGTGTAGATGGCCAGTGATCGCTTAGCGTATCAATTGGGTATTTGAAATAATTTAACCAAATATTTGTAAGTAAAATATTCATATTGTGATTGTAAGCCAGTTTGAGCGATACACGCTCTTTTAATTGTTGCCAATAAAAAATACTTAAAGTATTCCATAAACTATTACGTAAAGCAGTATCCATAGAATCTACTTGAATAATGCTTTTAACTGGCTTAAGACCTTTTCTTTGAGAAAACAAGTTCATATAAACCCTGAATTATAAGGCCACACCCGCGCTACTGTTTCTTAATCTAAATAAAGTTTAATTGTTCCTATCTTAACAATAACTTCAGTGTTTTCTCTCAAACACAAAACACTCTGGATAGCTTAAGTTAAATTTACCTGCATTTTTGGTAAGGAATAATATTAGAAGCGGGCTTGAACAAATTATTTGTACTAATACCACTCTCCTAATTAAAACGACTTGCAACATGGCAGGTAAATTAATTACTACAATTAATTATTTATGCGTGAATTAGTTTTAACACTAGGTATCCTAATTCTTTCTCTGCCAGAAGTAGCATTTGCACAGCCAAAAACACTGACTAAACCAACACCACAAACTGCGGAAAATAATACTTATTTGGAAATTTTGAATCGGGCATTAACTCAAGGCGCACCGGATTATCTCAGTTTGTCCGATCGCGATAAACTGGAATACGGACATTACACCTGTCAAGCATTAGAGTCAAAAGTTAGTTTGGACACAATATTTTTTGACTATATGCGGTCTGTAATCAAAAATGTTCCTGCCCAGCAACAGCATCAAGCTGGATTTTTACTAGGTAGTTCAATGTATACTGGTGTTTACAGCTTCTGCCCGCAATATACGCCGCAACTGGATGAGTGGGGAAAGAAAAGATTTATGGGGCAATAAGTAGGGTGGGCAATGCCCACCTTACAGTTGTATTAAAGGAAATATCTCACAGTAGTAACAACGCGGCTTTTCTTAGCACGTAAAGCTCGTTTCAAGAAAAATGTTGTTTGGTTGTGCAAAAGTCCCTCCCACCAATTACGAGTTACAAATGTTGGGATGATTATGGTTGACAAAACATCAGGATGACGTTCTTCATACTGGCTAATAAAATTAACAATGGGAGTCACTAATGAGCGGTAAGGTGATTCTATGATTTCCAAAGGAATATCTGCTTCTAACTGTCGCCATCGTTGTTGCAATTTTTCTCGGTCTGTGGAACCAATATCAACGTGGACAGCGATAATCTCATCAGCAATGCTGCGGGCATAATCGAGTGCTTCTACAGTACCTCGGTTGAGTTGACCGACGATCACTACTGCTGGATGAGTAACAACTGCTGCTTTTGGCCTGGGGACATAGCTGCGAGGCGCAATATCTTGAATACTCAGACGCTGGGCAACATATTTGTAGTGGCGGTTAATTGCCA
>DATNQH010000222.1:0-41189 GCA_036704105.1 Leptolyngbyaceae cyanobacterium
GTTAAAATACATGGTAGGCGTATGTGCGTGTATACGTAAGCGTGTATGTTCGTATGCGCTCTAATTTCAAAAGCCAGAGGGAGTTGGTTGGTGGCCTGTGCCTCTGGCTTTTGAATCTCAATTTTATTATACTATATTGTCTGTTAACATACAATGGCAAATAATGGCAAATCCGCATCCGACATATAAATTAACACCGCTTTATGGCGAGGCGATGGCGGAAAAGCCAGTAGCAGTACGCTTGGCGAAAGAATTAGATGCTTACGTGCGATCGCTTCCCAACAAAACAGAATGGCTGAGGGAGGCGATCGCAGAAAAATACCAGCGAGATCTAGAGGAAAAAGGCGCGACACAAGTCACGCCCAGCTCACAGTAACAAAATCGTTAGCAGAAATTGAAAGGACGCGCGCACAGTTAAACAGCGGCTAGCAAGAAAACAGAACAAAAGATTGATGCTGGCGTTGGATGTTCAATATTGACAATTCTTTACATAAACCGAGTTAGCTGAACGCGATAACGTTCTTTTTTAGTAACTGCAACTTCCCCAACTTCTAAGCGTCCTTTACCGCGAATAGCGATTAAGTCTCCTGGTTTGACGGAAGTGCTGGCTTGAGTTACTTCTTTCCAATTGACGCGGACATCGCCACCATCGATCAAATCTGTCATTTTGCTGCGAGACATCCCAAAACCAGCACTGGCGATCGCATCGAGTCGCAGCGAAGCCTCAACCGTTGTCAACTCTTTTTTCTTCGGTTCTCGAATCTTCAACTCACTCAAATCAATTCGCCCAGTTTTAACTGGAACTGATCGCACTTGCTTCAGGCTCATTTCCAGAAATTCCACTAATTCTGGCGCTACAACTGCTTGCGCCCCTCGTTCGCCCAAAACAATAATGTCACCTGTTTTTTCCCGAACGATCCCAGTACCTAACATTGCGCCCAAAAAGTCGCGGTGGGTAGCAGTATCAAACAGAAAATTACCAGCAATTTCCAGCGCCGCTAGGGCTACTTGAGACTGTTCTAAAGGAACTTCAGCACGGGCAATTGCGATCCTTTGTCTTTCCGCTTGGGGATAACCACCCCAAACGATCGTCTGTACCTCGGTTAAACGACTAAAAATTTGTTGGCTTTGGGCTATCTCTGGAGGAGATAGAAAATCTGTTAAAACAACTTCCCAAGTTTTAATTGCTCGATCTGCTAGATCGATTACACGAGCAATAACATCCCGATTTTCAACACCTTTTAAAAGTTCTTCTCTTGGCAGCATTTATAAATAGTTTCTCGTAATGAGTTTTGAGTTTTGAATTGGAGATTATGAATGATGAATTATGAATGAGATTTTTTATTTTCATAATTCATCATTCTTTACTTCTAAAACTATCTTTATTCTAGCTTTAGCCCCCATTTGAAACGGGTGCAGAGGATAAAGCTGATATTTCTACCTTCTTTAAGCATTGCATTCCCAATTTTTCTTGAATCCGCATTTCGGACGGAATTAAAAACTAACCACGAACCACTAAATACTAGTTTCGGCGTAACCTTGGATGTTTTCTGGATCGAATCGGCGGAGGATACTAGTAGCTTGACGAGTCACAGTTTCAGTACCCTTAACTACAACCAAATATTTGCCAGCGTTGAGGCGGTTGCGATAGGGTAAGGCATCACCACTACCAAACACTAAGCCTGCACCGCCACCTGCAAATATACTACCCATAGCACCAGCACCAGCACCGAACAAACCGCCGATTACTGCATTGCCAATTTCACCTGCCCAAGGAAATGTATTTAAGTCAGTCAGGCGGTTAAAAGCCACTCCAGCGATAAAGCCAAAGGGTACAAGCCAAAAACTCATCAGTTGTGATTGCTTTTTCGCTTGCTCGTTGGGGTCGATTAAACCAAACTCATCAGCACTTTTATATCCTTTACCGAGAATGCTAACTTGCTCAATCGGTAAACCTTCTTTCTCTAAGGCTGTGTAGGCTGCTTCTGCTTGGATGCGGTCTGGTAACACGGCTACAAGGTAATTCATGGTCGTGATGATTGTGATCTGAATTTGAAATTTAAACTTGTTTCGCTCAAAATTTTGGATTGGGATGGATTAACCAAGTGTTTTGGGAAATCTAGCTTTGCCAGATTTTCAGAAATTATTACTACCTTTATTAAGGTTACAACTTTAGGCATAGTGCTTTTGCTGCCTTGAGGAAAATTTGCCTTCGTTGAAGCAATTTCTACCTCTACCAAAGCGCCTACTGCGTCCACATGAGCAAAAACTTGGATGATAAAGGTAGTTGAAGACAAATTTATGGTTAAGATATTCTACTGCCGCAGTAAATGGCCACAGGGCGATTTGCCTCGGCTTAATACAGGAGCTATGCTGATGTATTAGGGTTATCCGACGAAACAGGCTTGAACCAAAGCAGATCTTCGTAGCCTTATTCAAAAGGAAGTTTAGAGTTATGCATTCTTTGCCTGCTTTGCCCGTCGTTTTAACAGTTCAACTTCTAAACGTGAATTATGCTGCTGCTGCGCTCGTCACTACCGTGATTTAAAACAAGGTTATCAAAATAATATACTTGTATACCAGATCGTTGTTTCACCTATTATTAATAGTGCCTTTATCCCACTGCATACCTATTGTTAATTATGGCTAAAGTTCTTGTATCCGATCCAATTGACCAGGCTGGAATTGATATTCTTTCCCAAGTTGCGACTGTAGACGTAAAAACTGGTCTAACGCCAGAGCAACTCGTGCAACTTATTCCAGACTATGATGCGCTGATGATTCGCTCTGGTAGCCGAATTACCAAGGAAATTATTGAGGCGGGGCATCTACTGAAAATCATCGGTCGCGCTGGTGTTGGCGTTGATAATGTGGACGTAAATGCAGCAACACGCCAAGGAATAGTGGTGGTCAATTCTCCAGAAGGGAATACAATTGCCGCCGCCGAACACGCACTCGCCATGATGTTAGCTTTGTCTCGTCACATACCTGATGCCAACGCTTCAGTTAAACGCGGCGAATGGGATCGCAAAACATTTGTCGGTACCGAAGTCTACAAAAAAACTCTCGGTGTCGTCGGTTTGGGTAAAATCGGTTCTCATGTCGCCACTGCGGCAAAAGCAATGGGGATGAAACTGCTGGCATACGACCCTTTCATCTCGAACGAACGTGCCGAACAATTAGGCTGTCGCTTGGTTGAGATGGATATCCTGATTCAAGAAGCAGATTATATCACGCTGCATATCCCCAAAACACCAGAAACTGCAAATCTGATTAATGCCGCAGCACTAGCGAAGATGAAACCCAATGCCCGCATCATTAACTGCGCTCGTGGCGGCATCATTGACGAAGCAGCTTTGGCAGAAGCACTCAAAGCAGGCAAAATTGGTGGAGCAGCATTGGATGTTTACGACAGTGAACCTTTGGGAGATTCCCCGTTGAAGTCATTGGGGAAAGAAGTTATCCTCACACCGCATTTGGGCGCATCAACCGCAGAAGCTCAAGTGAACGTGGCGATTGATGTAGCAGAACAAATCCGCGATGTTCTGCTAGGACTACCAGCGCGATCAGCGGTCAACATCCCAGGACTCAGCCCCGACGTGCTGGAAGAACTCAAGCCTTATATGCTACTAGCTGAAACCCTAGGCACTATGGCTAGTCAACTAGCTGGGGGCAGGGTAGAGTTGCTGAATATTAAACTGCAAGGCGAACTGGCAACAAATAAAAGCCAGCCCCTGGTAGTAGCAGCGCTCAAAGGTTTACTTTCTCAAGCTCTGAGAGAAAGGGTAAATTACGTCAATGCTAGCGTTGAAGCCAAAGAGCGAGGAATTCGCGTCATTGAAACGCGGGATGCTTCAGTCAAAGACTATGCAGGCTCGTTGCATCTGTCGGCTAAAGGTTCGCTTGGCGAACATTCCGTCACAGGTGCTTTGTTGGGGGATGGCGAAATTCGCATTACTAGCATTGACGAATTTCCGATTAACGTTCCCCCCAGCCCACATATGCTATTCACCCTGCACCGTGATATGCCGGGGATTATTGGTAAAATTGGCTCTTTGCTAGGTAGTTTTAATGTCAATATCGCTAGTATGCAAGTGGGACGCAAAATTGTGCGTGGTGATGCAGTCATGGTGCTGAATCTGGACGATCCTCTACCAGATGGCATTTTGACTGAAATTATTAAAGTCTCAGGAATTCGGGATGCTTATACAGTAACTTTGTAGGAATTAGAAGCCAGGAGCCACAATTGCAGGAGTCAGAATAATGAAAGATTAATGCTGGATGATGAAAAGAAAAAGAATATGTTTCATAATTCATCATTCATAATTCATAATTTCCCTCCTGTCTCCTGTCTCCTGTCTCCTGAATTCTGAACTATGGCAAACAATTGGTGGGAACTGCAAATTCTGTGTCAGCCAGATCTGGAAGATGCTATTTTCTGGCGTTTAGAAAAATTTGGCTGTCGGGGTATGGCCAGCCACAAGAAAGGAAATGCCTGCTTAGTCAAGGCATACTTAGCGAGAGAGCGAGTTGAGATCCTAGACTTAGCGGCGCTTTCGCTGTGGCTGCGGCAAGATGCCTTGCTGATGGAGCAAGCACCGCCGACAATGCAGTGGCAGCTGATTGATGAGGAAGACTGGGCGAGTAGCTGGAAACAATACTGGCATCCGCAAGAAATTGGCGATCGCTTTTTAATCTATCCGGCGTGGCTACCGATGCCAGAAAAGTCAGACCGGATTTTGCTGCGTCTCGATCCCGGTGTCGCGTTTGGTACGGGTAATCATGCTACCACTCAGTTGTGTTTGGAAGCGCTAGAAATGCGCATTGATGCAGACACTAAGGAGTCGGTGATAGCCGATATTGGCTGTGGCTCCGGTATTCTTTCGATTGGAGCAGTGCTGTTAGGAGCAAGCATTGTCTATGCAGTGGATACCGACTTAATGGCAGTAAAATCTGCTCGTTCTAATGGGCAGCTCAATCAAATTACCTCTGAGCAAATGGTGGTTGAACATGGCAGCATTGAGCTACTGCCCCATCTAACTAAGGCTCCCGTCGATGGCATAGTATGTAACATTTTGGCTGAAGTAATTATCGAGCTAATTCCGCAGATGAGCGCGATCGCTAAACCCTCAACGTGGGGCATCCTCAGCGGTATTTTACTCGACAAGTCGCAGCCAGTTGCTGATACCCTAGAGAAACACGGCTGGACTGTTGCCGCCCTCTGGCGACGAAAGGAATGGTGTTGTTTCAATATCCGCCGTTCTTAAGTTTTGTCCTTTGTCGTTTGTCCACAACAAATGACAAATGACAAATGACGAATGACAACTAAAGAAAAGTTTGTAAATGCTGAATTAACTGTGGAGCTTGAACTACACCCTCAATCCGATCCACTGGTTGAGCCTGCTTAAACAGTACTAGTGTTGGTAAGGCATGAATTTGATACTTGCTTGCCAACTGGGGATATTTATCAGTGTTGATTTTCACTACCCTAATTTTGGGTTTGAGTTGGGCATTCACTTGCTCTAGAATTGGAGCCATCATTTGGCACGGCCCGCACCAGTCAGCGTAAAAATCAACCAAAACTGGGACATCAGCGCCAGCGAGTATTTCCTCAAAGCTGTTGAAATTTTGTTTGGTTGCCATAAGAAAACCCGATTTTATCTTTTTTCACTCTCAATCCTAGCTCTTGAAAATTTTAATTGCCTTAACTGCGATCTACCAATCCGCTTAAGATGAGTGAGCAGTAATAAACTTGAGAATTACACCCATAGTCGAAGAGAGATTGTTATGGAATTGCCAGAGAATACGCAACAGTTGCGCGACAAAGTGGCAATTGTTACTGGAGCTTCACGCGGAATTGGTCGAGCGATCGCCCTTTCTTTAGCAGCGGAAGGAGCAAATGTAGTAATCAACTATGCCAGTGCTAGTACGGCAGCTCAACAAGTTGTGTCAGAGATTGTTGACAACGGCGGTAATGCGATCGCCCTGCAAGCAGATGTCTCTGAAGCAAGTCAGGTAGAAGGGCTTGTGAATGCGGTAATGGAAAAATGGAACCGCATCGATTTGCTAATTAACAACGCTGGCATTACCCGCGACACTCTGTTACTACGGATGAAGCCAGAGGATTGGCAAGCAGTAATTGACCTCAATCTCACAGGCGTTTTCTTATGTACCAAAGCTGTCAGCAAAATCATGCTGAAGCAACGTAGCGGACGAATTATCAACATTACATCTGTCGCCGGACAGATGGGCAATCCCGGACAAGCTAACTATAGTGCTGCCAAAGCAGGAGTCATTGGATTTACCAAAACCGTAGCCAAGGAACTCGCAGCGCGTGGAATTGTCGTCAACGCCGTCGCTCCAGGCTTCATCGCTACTGACATGACTAGCAATATCAATGCAGAAGATATTCTCAAATACATCCCCTTGAGTCGTTACGGTAAACCAGAAGAAGTCGCAGGTATGGTGCGCTTCCTCGCCGCCGATCCCGCTGCTGGCTATATCACAGGTCAAGTCTTCAATGTAGATGGCGGTATGGTGATGGCATAGAAATGCTGAATGCTGAATTATGAATTAAAAGAAATTCATCATTCATTCATAGTTAGCACTCAAGCTTATAGAGTGCTAAATTGGCATATGGAAGCTTGAGGAAATAAACACATGGCAAAAATCGTTGCGTTTGATGAAGAATCGCGGCGGGCGTTAGAGCGAGGTGTCAACGCCCTGGCTGATGCTGTCAAAATTACCTTGGGGCCAAAAGGACGCAACGTCCTGCTTGAAAAGAAATATGGCGCACCCCAAATTGTGAACGACGGTATTACCGTTGCCAAGGAAATTGAATTAGAAGATCCCTTGGAAAACACAGGGGCGCGTTTGATTCAGGAAGTTGCTTCCAAGACAAAAGATGTGGCAGGAGATGGCACGACGACGGCAACTGTCTTGGCACAAGCGCTGATTCGAGAAGGCTTGAGGAACGTGGCAGCTGGAGCTAACCCAGTCGCACTGCGGCAAGGCATTGAGAAAACAATCGAGAAATTGGTGCAGGAAATCGCGGCTGTAGCTAAGCCAATTGAAGGCAGCGCGATCGCATCTGTTGCTACTGTCTCAGCTGGTAACGATGAAGAAGTCGGCAAAATGATCGCCGAAGCAATGGAGAAAGTCACCAAAGACGGTGTGATTACTGTTGAGGAATCCAAATCCCTGACAACAGATTTAGAAGTTGTCGAGGGGATGCAGATTGATCGAGGCTACATTTCTCCCTACTTCGTTACTGACAACGAAAGGCTGGTAGCAGAATTTGAAAACCCCCGGTTGTTAATTACTGACAAGAAAATCAGCACGATCCAAGATTTGATTCCAGTATTGGAGAAAGTCGCCCGTGCTGGTCAACCGTTGGTGATTATCTCTGAAGATATTGATGGCGAAGCCCTAGCAACTTTGGTTGTGAACAAAGCGCGGGGTGTGCTGAATGTATGTGCAATCAAAGCACCAGGATTTGGCGATCGCCGCAAAGAAATGCTGCGCGACATCGCTGTTTTGACTGGCGGACAGCTAATTTCTGAAGAAATCGGACTCAGCTTAGATACCGCTTCTTTAGAGATGATGGGAGTTGCCCGCAAGATCACAATTGATAAAGAATCCACCACCATTGTTGCTACAGGCGACAACACAGCCGACGTGCAAAAGCGGATTGGACAAATCCGCAAGCAACTGCAAGAAACTGACTCAGATTACGATAAAGAAAAACTGCAAGAAAGAATCGCCAAACTTGCTGGTGGAGTTGCTGTAATTAAAGTAGGTGCGGCAACTGAAACCGAACTCAAAGACCGCAAACTGCGGATTGAAGACGCGCTCAACGCTACCAAAGCGGCTGTGGAAGAAGGTATTGTCCCCGGTGGCGGCACTACCCTAATTCACCTAGCGAAGAAAATCGAGGAGTTTAAAAACAGCCTCAACGACGAAGAAAGAGTAGCAGCTGAGATCGTTGCTAGAGCGCTAGAAGCTCCTTTGCGGCAAATGGCAGACAATGCTGGTGTCGAAGGTGCTGTGATTGTCGAGAAGGTGCGGGAAAGCGATTTTAACATCGGCTATAACGCGGCTACTGGAGAGTTTGAAGACTTGATCGCTTCTGGAATTATTGACCCTGCCAAGGTTGTGCGATCGGCATTACAAAATGCTGGCTCGATCGCTGGTATGGTTCTCACCACTGAAGCCCTCGTGGTTGAAAAGCCTGAGAAGAAACCTGCTATGCCTGATATGGGCGGCATGGGCGGCATGGGCGGCATGGGCGGCATGGGTGGCATGGGTGGCATGGGCATGATGTAGAGACGTTATATCTGGCCATGATGTAGAGACGTTATATATAACGTCTCTACAAGATATATAACGTCTCTACAGGGGATACTAGCCATCTTTGCGATCCTCACCACAATGCGGCGGCTGGGGCGAATCGCATTCGCCCTAACCGCCTTCCCTTGCTACTAATGCCCACACTTTCAGGTAGGGTTGATAAAGCTTTCGATCTAAACAGATTTAAGCCTTCTAGTTAAAGATCGAATTTATTTAATTTGCCAATAAATTCTGAACTTATTTCAACAATTTCACACAAAACTTGAGAAAAAAATATATATAAGTGTTAATATTGTAGATTGTGTCGAATTAAAACAATTTCATGCCGAAACTAAAAACCCGTAAAGCAGCGGCAAAAAGATTCCGCGCCACTGGTAGTGGTAAAATTGTGCGTCGCAAAGGTTTCAAAAATCACATCCTAGAAAAGAAATCTAGCAAACGCAAGCGTAGCTTATCGCAAATGGCTGTTGTAAACGAGCGTGACGCAGACAACGTGCGTTTGATGCTCCCATATTTGTAAAGGTTTAAGGAAATTAACAGATGACAAGGGTAAAACGTGGTAATGTTGCTCGCAAACGCCGCAAAAAAATTCTTAAATTAGCAAAAGGATTTCGCGGTTCCCACTCAACGCTATTTCGCACAGCTAACCAACAAGTAATGAAGGCGCTGCGGAGTGCCTATCGCGATCGCAAAAAACGCAAGCGTGATTTTCGTCGGCTGTGGATTACTCGCATCAACGCTGCTGCTAGGCTTCATGGTATGAGCTACAGCCAGTTGATGGGCAACCTAAAGAAAGCTAACATTCTAATCAATCGCAAGATGTTGGCGCAAATGGCAGTCCTCGATCCAGCTGGCTTCAGCAAAGTCACCGAATTGGCAAGTCAAGCGAAAGGATGAAGTCTAAAGGCTAAATGATGAATTATGAAGGCTGAATTGAGAAAAACCATTACATTCATCATTCATCATTCATCATTCATCATTCTTGTCCTTTTAGCTTCGATTTTGCCCAGTTGTGCTAGCGAACTAAAAGAAATTCACAAACGCGGTTATTTAGTTGTAGCTGTCAAAGACAATTTGCGCCCTTTGAGTTTTCGCGATCGCAAAGGTAGACTGCAAGGCTTTGAAATTGACATTGCCGAACGTCTAGCACGAGATTTGCTAGGCAAACCAAATGCGGTGAGATTTGAGCCTGTGGCTTCTCGGGATCGCTTGACTGTAGTCTTAGAGGATAAAGCTGATCTAGCAATTGCTGGAGTCACAGCAACAGATTCCCGCGCTCGGCTGGTAAGCTTTAGCTCTCCCTACTACTTTGATGGCACTGCCTTAGTCACAAAAAATGGCTCTGTTGCACGTTTGCGTGATGTTGCTAACAAGAATATTGCCGTACTTAAAGGCTCCTCCACAATTGCAACAGTGCGGTATTTTTTACCGCGCGTGCAGCTAGTGGGGGTTGATTCGTATCAACAGGCTTACTCCTGGCTAGAGTCAGGACTGGCAAGTGTATTTGCGGCAGATGCTAGCGTTCTTAGTGGCTTGGTACAAGAATACCCCCAATATCAACTACTACCGACACTGCTATCAGCTGAGCCTTTATCGGTAGTGATGCCGAAGGGATTGCAGTATGATGACTTGCGGCGACAAGTGAATGCAGCGATCGCACGCTACGCAAAAGAAGGTTGGTTGCAGCAAAGAGCAGCATTTTGGGGACTACCTGTAGAGAAGTCAGGTTTACCGCCATTCGCTAATCCCACTAGGGAATGATAATAAAAACAGAAACACAACTTTAATCATCTCTGTATTGACAGCAAATGGATAGTAATCTACAAGTTTTCTATCTTGCGATCCTGCTGACTCTGCTGAGTGGAGCGGGCTTTGCAATTTTTCGTCAAGTATTCAGAACTCGCCGCTTGGAAACCACGCTAGCGCGGCTGCAAAAAAAAGTGGCGAAAGAAAAAGGAACGGTTGAAGAATATTACCAGTTGGGCGGAATTTATTTAAACAAAAAACTGTTTGCCCAAGCGATCGCCTGTTTTCAAAAAGCGCTTAAAGCAGTAGAGTCAGACTCAGACCAGAGCGAAGAAAACATTGCCTCGATCTACAATGGGTTGGGCTATGGCTACTTCGCGCAAGAGCAGTACGATTTAGCAATTCGTAATTACAAGGAAGCCTTAAGGCTTAATCCCAACTATGTTACAGCGCTTAACAACTTAGGACACGCCTACGAGCGCAAAAGTCTGACTGCTCAAGCATTGGAAACTTACGAGCAAGTGCTACAGTCCGAACCTCAAAACAGCACCGCCAAGCGTCGTGCTGAGTCTTTGCGCAAACGAGTCATCACTTCTAAATAAAGCATCTGTAGGGTGGGTTTTTTCCCACCCTACATTTTTAGGTTTGTAATCGTGATTTTAGGCTTCTCTATCCAAAAAGCTTTGAATTTGCCTGATAGCGGCTGGGGCAATATTAAAAAGCGCCCAACTGGCTGCTGCAATCACTGGTAGTAGCACAAACGCGACACGCATATCGATGTCCATAAATGTCTTCCTCTCTTAATTAAGCGAGATTAAAGATTTTTCAAATTTTCTCATTTTTAATTGTTAGCCGAAACAGGTAAAATTACCATACTTTTTTTTAGGGGTGAGGGGTAAGAGGTAAGAGGTAAGAGGTAAGAGGTAAGAGGCAAGAGGTAGATAGGATTCCCCTTGTCCCTACTCAGTGGTGAATCCCAAATCAGTACCTTTGCCAGCATGAACGAGGGCTAACTTTTGATAGCGGCGGGCGTGGAGGATTAGTTCTGCTGCTTGGGCTGCTGAAACTTCGCGCAGGTGCTTAGCAGGTACACCGACGACAAGCGATCGCGGCGGCACGTCTTTACTAACTACTGCTCCTGCACCGACAATACTACCAGAACCTACTCTGACACCATCTAAAATGACAGCACCAATGCCGATCAGACTTCCCCGCTCAATATAAGCTGAATGTACTACAGCCCGATGTCCGACTGTTACATAATCTTCCAAAATTGTTGGCTTACCAGGATCGCAATGTAAAATTGCCCCATCCTGAATATTTGTGCATTCGCCAATTTCAATTTGCTCCAGATCCCCCCGCACCACTGCCCCATACCAAATGCTTACTCCTGGGGTTATCTTTACTTTACCGATAACAGAGGCATTCGCAGCAACAAAGGCAGCAGGGGAAAGATCGGGGTTTGACCAGTAGGATGGGACAGACAAGGGTAGAATAGTTTATATATTAAACAAAATAATTTCCCAGCTTTAAATCTTGCAAGTAATAAACTTCAAGCAGAAAGCTGTTGAAGTAAGAATATCACGATATAAAACTCGTCAGGAGGCACTAGTGGGTATAAAAGTCTCCAACTGGTTGAACCAGCAGCGTCAAAATCTAATTAATGATGCTGGGAAAAAAACAAATATTCTGGTTCTTCACACCTCATGATCAATCCAGGCTTGCAGTACCCAATTTTTGGTCCAGAAATTCCGTGTCCCCACTGTCGCCAGCAAATTCCGGCGCTGACGCTGACTGATACTTATCTATGTCCGCGTCACGGAGCTTTTGAAGCCGACCCGAAGACCGGAGAATTGGTTCATCTTCAATCTGGTCGTCATTGGCGGCGTTGGAATAACGAATGGTATCGGCAACACACACACCCAGATGGGATTCGGTTTGAAATTCACGAAGCACTAGACCGACTTTATACCCAAGGCTACCGCGCCACCCGCGTCATCATTGCCCGTCGCTATCAAGAATTGATTAGCGGGTACTTAGAGCGCAGTACTCCTTGGAAGGGTCAGTCAGACTCTTCAGGACCGAGATTATATGGCTTGCCAGTGGAATTTAGCCCCGATCCCAAAGAGGAACCCTGCTGGGAAGTGATTAATTTTGATTTAGAGAAAGAACCGGGCGTTCCCGTCCGCTACCCCTATTTCCGCTTATTTGAGTAAGAAAAAATTATGAATTATGAATGATGAATTATGAAAGCAGTTATTGCCAAAATTCATCATTCAGCATTCATCATTCAGCATTTATCCTGATGCATCACGCCTCCATTCGTACTGCTAATATTCATCGCGCGATCGCGTTTTACGAACAGCTAGGCTTTAGTGTTTCGGAACGCTTCACTACGGGCTACACCCTAGCTTGCTGGATGGAAGGACTCGGCGGCAGAATTGAATTAATTCAAATTCCGCAGCCTCGTCCAGCCCCGGATGCTTTTGGTGATGAGCATTATGTTGGTTATTACCATTTGTCGTTCGATCTAAGTGCCATTACAAACGATTTACCTAGCTGGTTAACATCCCTCAAAGAGCGCTTGATTGAGGCACAGAAAAACCAGCCAGAACAGTATCAATCATTGAAAGTGCTGCTAGAACCGATGCAACAGCAGATAGGCGATCGCATTTACGAAGTTGCTTTTATTGCCGATACTGACGATCTACCCTTGGAATTTATCCGGCAGCTTGGCTAGGGACGAGAAAAGTATGAAGGATGTAGCCCGGAGGGCGCAGCCGTTGGCTAGTGTGAAGTATGAAGGCAAAAAGTGAGTAGAGACGTAGCACTGCTACGTCTGTAAAATCGAAGTGTGTAGCGTTGCAGCGCGGCTAGCAGTGGGCAACGCGCGCGTTCATCATTCATCATTCAGACTGCCAAAGTAAAAAATTGCTAATCACCAAACCGATCGCGGCAGACTAGAGTAGATTCAATAAGACTGTCTTACTACAAAAAGTCCCGATCAAACTTGACAAATCGACAAATTCATGTATATTTTTTCTCATGTGCGCCGACATCGGCTAGCAATTGTATTGTTCGCCCTATGCCTGAGCGGGGTGCTATTATTTGCCGACGGAGCAGCCTTTAGCGGACAGGCTGTTGCTCAGTCCCAGCGTCCAGCACCTGTAGCCCCAGAGAAACCATCCCTTTCTCTAACAGAGGGAGTGCGCAAGAACGAACTTGACAATGGTTTGACTGTCCTGACAAAAGAAGTACACACAGCACCAGTGGTAAGTGTGCAGGTGTGGTACAAAATTGGTTCGCGTAACGAAGCTCCCGGAGTGAATGGCATTGCCCACCAGTTGGAACATATGCTGTTTAAAGGCACGACTAACCGTCCGATTCAGTTTGGTCGCCTGTTCAGTGCCTTGGGAAGTGATTCTAATGCCTTCACTAGCTACGATCAAACAGCTTACTTCGGCACGGTCGAGCGAAACAAACTAAAAGCGCTGCTGACGCTAGAAGCAGATCGAATGCAGAATGCGCTAATTAATGCCGAGCAACTGACAAGCGAGAAGCGCGTAGTAATTTCAGAGTTACAGGGATACGAAAATAACCCTAACTACCGCCTCAACCGGGCTGTCATGCGGGCTGCATTTCCAAACTCACCTTATGGTTTAACAGTGGGTGGAACCAAGGCAGATGTGGAAAAATTTACAGTTGACCAAGTAAGGGAGTATTACCGCAAATACTACAGCCCTGATAATGCCACTTTGGTGGTGGTAGGGGATTTTGAAACAGAACCTACTTTAGGAGCGATCGCAGAAATCTTTGGTAAAGTACCTGACAGAGAAAAGACAGGAGAAAGGAGTCAGGAGTTAGGAGACAAAAGGAATTCTCCCTCAGCTTCCCCAGCTTCCTCAGCTAGTGCTAAATCATCGCCTATTGTCCTCAAAGAACCTGGAGCCGCAGCGACACTGCAAGTAGTGTATCCGTTGCCAGATGTAAATAACCCAGATGTACCAGCACTGGACGTGATGAATTACATCTTGACAGAAGGGAGAAATTCTCGTCTATACCAGGCTTTGGTAGAATCAGGTTTAGCTAGTGCTGCTGATGGTGGGGCGGCTAATTTGATCGCAGGCGGTTGGTATGAAGTGTCAGCCACAGCTGCGCCGGGACAAGAACTGACAAAGATTGATCGCGTTTTGCAACAGACGATCGCAAATTTACAGGAAAAAGGTGCCACAGCCGCAGAACTTAACCGAGCTAAGGAGCAAGTAAGGTCAACTATTATCCTGAATAACCGCGATATCAGTTCGCAAGCAACACAGCTGGGCAACGACCAAACCACAGCTGGCGATTATCGCTACACAGACCGCTATCTAGCAGCATTAAACAAAGTGAGTGTTGCGGATATCAAGCGGGTAGCAATAACCTATCTTGCCCCAAATAAACGCACTGCTGGTATGTTTGAGCCGACCCAAATAGCTGGGAAATCTGCTCCAGGGGGAGCAGGTACTGGACAAACAGCAGAAAGCTTCAACGCAGGCCCCCCCGTAGATCCGGCACAAGTGGCAAAATATCTGCCACCGATGAATGCATCCACAACACCAGCGCGGGCGAAGCTTCCAGAGCAATTCACCCTCTCCAATGGATTACAAGTCTTACTCTTACCCGACCCCAGTACGCCTACTGTCACCTTGAGTGGCTACATCAAAGCAGGTACAGAATTTGACAAGGCGGGGCAAGGAGGGTTGGCTAGCCTAACCGCAGATAATTTAATGAATGGCACCAACACAAAAGATGCCTTGGCACTAGCAAAAGCATTAGAAGATCGCGGCGCAAATTTGGGCTTTACTGCTAGCCGGGAGGGAGTACTTGCTGCTGGGTATAGCTTAAAGACTGACCTTCCGGTTTTAATTGGGACGTTCGCGGATGTGATGCAAAACGCCAATTTTCCGTCCAAGGAATTGGAACTGGAACGTCAACGCGCCTTAACCAAACTCAAGTTGGAATTAGATAACCCAGCACGGGTAGCCCAACGGAAGTTTCAACAGACAATTTACCCAGTAAATCATCCGTTCCATAGCTTCCCGACTGAGAACAGCCTCAAAAACATCAGTCGTGAAGATGCGATCGCGTTTTATCAGAAACACTACCGTCCGGATCAAACGACACTGACTTTACTTGGCGACTTCGATCCTTCATCTGTACGATCGCTATTGGAAAAACAGCTTGTTTCTTGGAAAGACAGCGGTAAACCGCCAACTATGGCTTATCCGCCAGCACCGTTACCTGAGAAAGTTGTGCGGCTTAACCCGATTATGCCAGGAAAAACTCAGTCAATCACGTTGATGGGTTACAAGGGAATTGATCGCAAAGATCCGCGCTACTACAGTGCATTGGTGCTGAATCAAATTTTGGGCGGCGATACTCTATCAAGTCGGTTGGGAAGTGAAATCCGCGATCGCCTTGGTTTAACTTATGGTATCTACAGCACTTTCCAAGCTGGTATGCACCCAGGGCCATTCTTGATTCGGATGCAAACAGCGCCTGAAGATGCCTCTAGAGCGGTCGCTGGTACTCGTAACGTCCTACAGCAGATTCACAAGCAAGGTGTAGGGGAAGCGGAAGTACAAGCTGCTAAGCGCTCCCTCACCAGTAACTACACCGTTTCCCTCGCCAATCCTGACGAGCTTGCCAGTACAATTCTGATGAATGCTGTTTATGGGCTGGGTGAAGCGGAACTACGCTCCTTTCCCCAAAAAATTCAGTCTGTTACTTTGGCTGGGGTCAATCTAGCAGCTAAGGAGTTACTGCAACCAGATAACTTAGTCGTTGTGACAGCAGGCCCGGCTGTTTCAACCACTACCCAGGGTAAAAAGTAGGGACTAGGGATGAGGGAAAGGATGAATTATGAATGCGATCGCCCTGACAATGAAATTGAGCATTCATAATTCTCCCCTCTTGCCCTCTCTCCCTAATTAGAGAACATTACTTGCCTTGAGCGATCTTCAGTATCATTCAACCTATGCTTGAATGTAATACTGTATTTATAGAATTAGGGCTTTCTGCCTAAATCCCGATCAGGGATTGAAATGAAATAATTTAGAATATATAAAGAGCCTTCAATTAACTAGGGTAAAAAACTTGCTTGACAAAATGCTTGTGCTGGATTGCAAATTTTAGCTCAGTAACAAGCGTTTTGGGTTGTCATCCCCATTTTTTTTCCATAAGTCATTAGCTTAACTATAATCTGCCATTTCCATGAATATTTTCAGTAATCTGCTTTCTCAACCTGCTCAATCTCAGCGTCCAAAAAAACAGCGCCGAGGAATTGAAATTAAATCTCAGCGCGAAATTGACATCATGCGCCAATCAGCTTTGATTGTAGCAACGGTGCTGAAAGAGATCTCAGAGATGGTACAGCCGGGAATGACAACTGCTGACTTAGATGCTTATGCAGAAAAGCGTATCCGCGAGATGGATGCTACTCCCAGCTTCAAGGGCTATCACGGTTTTCCTGCTTCGATTTGTGCCAGTGTTAATAATGAAGTCGTGCATGGTATTCCCAATGCCAAAAAAGTACTCCGGGCTGGAGATGTATTAAAAGTAGATACTGGCGCATTTCACCAAGGTTTTCATGGCGACTCTTGTATTACGATCGCAGTAGGCGAAGTCACAGAAGAAGCAGCTAAGCTGATTCGCGTCGCCGAAGAATCCCTTTATAAAGGTATTGAACAAGTTAAAGCTGGGAACTACTTGCTTGACATTGCTGGGGCAATTCAAGATCATGTGGAAGCAAATGGTTTCAGCGTAGTCGAAGACTTCACCGGACACGGTGTTGGTCGTAATTTGCATGAAGAACCATCGGTGTTTAACTTCCGTACCCGCGAGATGTCTAATGTTAAACTGCGATCGGGAATGACTTTGGCAATTGAGCCAATTTTGAATGCAGGCTCTAAATTCACTCGAATTTTAGCCGATAAATGGACAGCAGTAACAGTAGATAGTTCCCTATCTGCACAGTTTGAGCATACTGTTTTGGTGACAGAAAACGGTTACGAAATCTTAACTGACCGTTCCAAGATCTAATTTCTAAAAAGAATATAGCAATCCACGCATACCTAATGAACAATAAATAATTGTAGGGTGGGCAATGCCCACCTTCTCTTAATTATTCATCCCAAGCATTGCTTTTGCCGATATAATTTTCTCCCCAAAATATGGCGATATGCCTAGCTTATATATACTTGATTTTGATCTGAAAGTGATAAACTAGGCACGGATATTGTAGTAGAAGCTTAAAAAACTAATGCTCGAACAAGTCTTTGAATTGTAATAAATCTAAAGATACAATAGTTGGCAAAAATTCAAAGCTAGCTTGTGCTAGTTCCCATCGTTCTTCGCGTTGGAGCATCAACGTCAGGTTTTTCCTTACACTTAACAGGTAGCGAACATCATTGGCAGCATAGCGCAGTTGTTCTGGGGACAAATTGGCGGCGTTACCCCAGTCAGAACTTTGAGCGCTTTTATCTAGTTCTACCTGCTCTAATTCTTGCACTACATCTTTAAGTCCGTGACGGTTGGTGTAGGTACGAGCTAATTTGCTAGCTATTTTCGTGCAAAAGACGGGTTTGACTTGAATACCGAGATGGTATTTTAAAGTAGCAAGGTCAAAACGAGCAAAGTGAAACACCTTGACAACATCAGCTGCTTCTAGCAGTTGTTTTAAGTTGTTAGCCTCTGTTTGTCCTTTGGCAATACGAATAACTGTAACTCGATCTTGAGCGTCACAAAGTTGGACAAGACACAAGCGATCGCGCTGGGGTAATAAACCCATTGTTTCCGTATCTACTGCGATCGCCTCGGTTTTCATATAATCGGATAACGCAGCATCGCTAAGATCGCGATCGCACACTTGAAAATCTGTCAATTCCATTACCTTGCTCAACTAGATAAGATGTTCTTCCAACAAATAGCATCAGAACATCTATTATCTAACACTCTTCTGCGTCCAAAATCTAAAATCCAGAATTAAAAACTTATTTCAATTGCTATTTTTAATAATGTTAATGATTTTGCTTGACGATTCAATCTTACTATTTAATAGTTAAAGCGTAGTAGGGTGGGCAATGCCCACCCTACAAAATTATTTATTATTAATTAGGGATGCACAGATTGCTATATGCAAAACTCAAATATTATCAGCGTTAGCGCTTACGGATAAATATTTGAGTAAAGTAGTACTCACCCTTATTATTCATAGCAACACCAATTCCAGTCTGATTATAGTTGCCCTGAATATTACGAAGATGTCCGGAACTGTGCAACCAACCTTGAACTGCTTGAGTAGCCGGATCGGAATAGCCTTGATTATATGCTACATTTTCAGCAGCTGCACTTAACGGAATTATTTTACCGATCGCCCCGACTCGTTCTTGAAAGCCGTTGTGACTAAATGGAACTGCACCACTAGCCATATTTTGACTATGGATTCTTGCTATATTACTAATACGTTCATCTATAGTCAGTGGTGGCAAGTTATGCTGCTGGCGATATTGGTTGATCTGAGTTTGTACTGCTTGTTCTATAGAAGCTAACGAATTATTAGACAGAGCAATATAAGTTGAAGTTTTAGATGTATTGGTTATCTGACGATTTGACTCAAGTTTCGAGTTCAAGGTTTTGGCGTGAACAGAGTTTCCCAACGTTACCCCTGTGAAGATAACTGAACTTAAAGCGATTCCAGTGAAAAGATAGTGCCTCATCAAGTTAATTCCAACTACTAACTATATTTCTCAGACAAGTCGAAAGTTTCAAGAAATGCCAAGCAAAATAATTGGTTACGTCAAATCAGCAACCAAGCAAATGCTCAAACAATCGAGATTTTTGAAATTGTTGAATTAATCTAGACACAAAAGGCAAACTGTTGCATTGCCGCTTGTGCGATCGCCTCAAGTAGCTTTACACAATTAAGCTACAAAATCAAGTTAACTTCAAATTTACTGTATAACCAATTGAGTTTATACTGATTTATATTTGAAAGCAATTTTACGGATAAATACGATAAAAAATCCTATAAAAATTAAGCTATTTCATTAATAATACGGTGTAAAAAACTGTTGTCTGCTGCTATGGAATTTACCACCACTTACGAATAAATATTTGAGTGAAGTAATATTCACCCTTAGCATTCTTAACAACCCCAATTCCCGTTAAGTTATATTGCCCCTCAATATTGATTCGATGACCATTGCTCTTAATCCAACCTTCAATAGCCTGCTGTGTTGGATTACTATAACCTTTGTTAAAAGCGACATTTTCAGCCGCTGTTCTATAAGGAATAATACGATTAATTGCTTCAACCCGCTGGTCAAATCCAGCATGACCAAAAGGTACTTTACCACTAGCCATTGCTTGACTGTGCGCTCTTGCTACCTTACTGATACGCGCATCGAGAGTCAAAGGCGGTAAGTTGTGAGATTGTCGATATTGGTTAATCTGTTGGTGAACAGTCTGTTCCAAGGAAGTGGGAGGACTGACGGAAGTAGTTTTAGTGACATCAGATGATGTTTCGTTACCTGGTAGCACTTGATCGAATATAGAAGGGCGATCACAGTTTGTTAAACCAACGCTAAGGACAAGCGTACCTATGACTATGTTGGGAGCGCGGAGCATGAAAAGCAACTTCAATCTGGCATCTTTGTTGACGCAGTGAACCGCCGCCTTGTGCCAAGGAGCGGACAATTAACCTCTCTCCTAAGAGGAGAGAGGCTTTAAGTCTCCGGGGGTGTGCTTCAAGCAAACGAGAAGCGCTATAAGACTCGTTCCCAGGCAGAGCTTGGGAACGAGGAATAATATGTTATTTCATGTGGCTCAGTTTTAGGCGATCGCATCCAACTCGTCTTGTAACACCCGCATCACTCGCGCTATATATTCTTGCCGCCACTGCGATCGCTCTTTTTCCACTTGCTCGTCTGGCTGATAAGCCTCAATCGTGGAAATCGATACAATATCCTTAGTCTCAAGCAATCGCTCCAAGGTGTCGAGACGTTCCCGCAGAACAGACACTTCCCCAGTCAAAGCTATCACCATCGCCAGCAACTTATCTACCTGGGGATCTTCAAAGTAAACAGGTCGTTTTCCTTTAGCCGTCTTTGCCATATCAGCTACCGCCAATTACTTATTTGCAGCGAAAATAAACCAACTGCCTCTACTACCCAATTCACCTTGGCGAGAATTGCTAGGAGCTGCTTTGGTTTTCCAAGCGCCGTTAGGCACAAAGGTTTGAATAACTTTATCTTCAGCAAAACCAGTAGAAGTGGCGATCGCACCCAAGTCTAGATCGCGCATGGCACTCCAGAACGGTTCGTTGTTGTTAGCGGTTTGCCAGTCATATATAAACTCGGTGAACAGATCCATGTGTCGATATTGGGGTGCTTCGGCATGAATCATCATCCCACCAGGAGCCAGCAGACGATAACACTCTTGTACGACATTGCGGATGGCTGAGGGGGGAATTTCATGCAACAAAATATGGGAAACCACCAAGTCAAAAGATCCATCAGCAAAGTTAGTGCGTTCGGCATTCTGCTGTGAAAAGTGAACTCGTTTTCCTAATGTCTCCGCGCGTGCATGAGCATAGCGTAGCATTGGGGCGCTCACATCAATGGCATAGACTTCTGCATCTGGATATGCGTCTACATAGGGGAGGGTGCTGTGTCCGACAGAACATCCCATATCGAGAATTTTTGCTGGTTTAAAATTGGGATACTCTGGCTTCAGGTAGTTTTGGACGATAGACATTCCCATGTCATCATTGAGGGGTCCGAGCCAACCTACACCATAAACATAAGTGCCACGATCATAGGTTGCACCTGCGGCAATATCATCAGCAATGAATTCGCTGTGGTATCCCCCAGGCATACAGTGAATGTCTACAGCAGTTTGATAAGCCGGGATTTTGAAATCCGAGTTGAGGGTTAAAGAACCGAGTGGATCGCCTTTGTCTTTAGCACGATTTATCAGTTCGGGTAGCTGTCTTTCAACACTAGTGTTGACTGCATCCCATAACATTTCTTGGTTGATACGCTGCAAAGCACTCCACCAGCAGTAGTGGGGTTGTTTCTGCATGAGTCGGCGAATTTCAGCGCGATTTTGCGGCGATCGCTGATGTTCTTGCTCAAACTTTGGCAAAGCTACTTTTTCATATATCGCTTTATTACCAGGAGAAATATTCCTGGCAATATGCAGTTTCAAGCTTTGGACAAAGTTTTGCCGTGCCAACTCATCATGAGTGGTTTGCGGTAGCATCGGGTGTTTTAATTGTCGATCCATACCCCTACCTCCAGAAGATCGAGCTTACTCTTGTAGGATATACAAATCTACTAATCTAAGTCATGGCTTTTCGGTTTTTTCCAAATATTAGGTGCAAAAGTTAATCTTGCCTCTTGTTGTCAAAAAGATTTTAAATACTTGGCTACGGTTTGTACATCCTTGTCGCCGCGTCCAGAGCAGTTGATGACAATTCGCGGACTACCAGAAAGTTGAGGACAAAGAATTTCTAGGTAAGCGATCGCGTGGGCTGTTTCCAGTGCCGGAATAATTCCCTCTAGTTGAGAAAGGCGCTGCAATGCTTCTACAGCTTCTTCATCTGTGACGCTGTAATATTCAGCCCGTCCAATTTCTTTCAAATAAGAATGTTCTGGCCCCACCCCCAATACGGTTCGGATAAGAAGCATACTTATGTTGAATGGACAAGGAGACAAGGGGCTGGGGGGGCAAGGGGAAAGAACGAAGTTTATATCCTACGGCTGGTTGGGAATTGTCCCCTGCGTCACCTTGTCTCCTTGTCCATTCCTGACGAGAGAACTCCTTAACCAAACCGTATTGGCCCCACCCCAGGATCATCTAACCCAGCACTAATTGAGTGTGCCTCAATCACTTGCCCATCCTCGGCTCCAAGTTTTGTCTTTACCTGGATTACGTATACTGCAAATTACGAATGAAGAAGTGAAACATAATCTTAAACAGGTTTTAGCTCGAATTGCTGCGGTGTGTGGCGAAGTGACCTAACCCCCTACTTCCCTTCTCTACTAGGGAAGGGGGGTATAACTAATCAATAACTATTTCTTCCAGAAAATTGAAAATAATTTTGGTGATTTTATCTACAAAGAAAATGCTCCATTCATGATACCCTTTTTCCACAACTATTAATTTGGAATTTTTAATACCTTGATGAAATTCTTGCCCAGCATTCAGAGGAGTAGTGAGATCCTTTGCTCCCCATACAACTAGACAAGGAGATTCTATTTGTGGCAAAAGAGATTTTATGTCTTTTTTTAATGTTAGTAACAGAATCTGGATAGTATTTTGAGTATGGAATAATAAATTATAAGAAAACCCTTTAAAAATTTGTTGAAGTTGAGGAAATTTTATTTGTGGTGTCTGTGCTGTCATTTCAATTATTCTTTGGAATAAGACTTTGGGAATAGGAGCTACAGGTATTCCCGTACTGTCTACTAATATGAGACGGCTGACAATATCTGGCACTCTTGCTGCTAAAGTAATACTTATTCCTCCTCCTAATGAATGTCCAATTAAATGGACTTTATTAATATCTAATTTTTGCAAAAAAGCTAGTAAGAAATCAGCATATTTATCATAATTCCAATCGATTTGATCTCCATCGGATCTACCAAACGCAGGTAAGGCTGGCGCTATAACTTTATAGCGTTGACATAAAACATTGATAATTTCTTGATAAGGTTCTATAGATACACCCCAGCCATGTATAAATAATATCGGCTCTGTATTTGTTCCGGTTCCTCCTTCTAAATACGAAATTTTGTAGTCATTCACATAAACTTGCTTTTCAACAAATTGATAGCTCACTTAGATATACCTGTTTGAAATTAAACAATTGTCCTCTGTAATTGTCGCAGGTAAGCGCGATCGCCTCAACCTATCCATAGTAGTAAAGAAATGAACTGAAGTTAGTTGCTCTTTCCCTCAATTTATTAATTACGAATTATTTTGGTTACTTGAAGAAGTCAACATTTTCCTTTTTTTCGTTAAGGGAAAACTTTATATCGGAACTTTTGTCAATCATTAACTTCCTTAGTGTAAACAAAAGTGAATCTTTACCAAGAGTTCCGTAATTGTTGCTTCTGAGCTTGATACTTACATAGTCAATCGCATCAGTTCCAGACAATTTCAACAAAAGAGCTAAAGACTACTGTCAGCAAATACAACACCAAAGTAATGAGGTAAAAGTTGATGGCGCAAACAATGGAATTGAGTTTAGATGTGCAATCTCCCATCCAAACACTGCAACAAAAGAGCTTCAAGCGTCATCACGTTATCCTTTGCTAGGGTTGGCGCACTGCGATCGCAATTAATCCTACTAAGTGGAGCCGCAACACTCTTCAAGAACAAAAGCCTAAATCCGAGACGGGGAAAAAGGTAATTGATAAGAATTTTTTACCTTTTCACTCTTGGCGAAATCACTACTGGCAGGATTAGTATTAGTAGTCGCACAAGTTAAAAATAATTCTCAGCCCCTACCAGTTGATTCAGTAATTATCTGGGTTGGAGTTGTATATAAAAATATGGCTAAGTTTCAAGTAAGTAGTAAGATAATTCCAATTCAAGAAATACCGCTGTTATTAAGTCGGTATCAACTGCTACCACAATTGTGGCGCGGCATAATTATTGACGAGGCGATCGCTTCTTACTCTTGCACGGAAGCAGAACGTCAATTAGCCATGAAGCAGTTTGATGTGCAGCAGCATATTAACTCTGAATCAGATCGAGAAGCTTGGCTGCAAAAACAAGGTATGACCATTGAACAGATGGAAGATCTTGCAG
Organism: Leptolyngbyaceae cyanobacterium; assembly: GCA_036704105.1. Classification (GTDB taxonomy): domain Bacteria; phylum Cyanobacteriota; class Cyanobacteriia; order Cyanobacteriales; family Chroococcidiopsidaceae; genus Chroococcidiopsis. The sequence goes on from DATNQH010000222.1 coordinate 23,953, forward strand.
TCAGACCAATGCTGCTAGGCAAATTTAAAGCTGATACCTGGGGTTCCAAGGTTGAATCTTATTTTATAAATCGTAAGGCTAATTTCGATCAAGTAATTTTTTCGTTACTGCGCACCCCAGACGGTCTACTTTCACAAGAAATTTACTTTCGTATTCTAGAAGGGGAGGAGTCTTTTAGCCAGCTAGCAGGGCAATACTCCAAAGGGCCAGAAGCTAACACAGGCGGAGTAATTGGCCCAGTACCCTTAAGTAATCTTAACCCCAGCCTAGCCAAAATTCTTTCGATTAGTAAGCCAGGGCAACTATGGTCTCCTACTCGGATAGAAGAATGGTTTGCGATCGTGCGGCTGGAAAAGTTTTTACCAGCTTCTTTAGATGAAGTCATGCGCCAACGTTTACTCAATGAAATGTTTGAAACTTGGCTGCAAGACCAGATTTCTAAATTAGCTCCAATGCATTTTTCCTAATTATTATTTAAGTACAATATGACTGCCAGCATTTCTACCTTCCACATTCAAACCGTTCTAGCCAAGACGGTTTTCTTTAAAGAATTATCAGAGGCGGCTCAACAACAGTTAGCGACCAAAGGCGAACTGTTGCGTTACCGGATCGGGCAACCGCTGCTAGTGAGAGAAAAAATGCCAACTCAGGTATTAATAATCTATCAGGGCAAAGCTCGTTTATTAGGTCACGACCAACGCACGCAAACACCTGTGAGTTTGCAATTAGTCAGCGAGGGAGAAGTGCTAGGCGCTTGCTCTTTAGTGCGAGGATTAAGTTGTGAAACAGCGATCGCCTCTACAGAAGTAGTTTGCCTTACTATCCCCGCAGCAGACTTTCTAGCTTGCATGGAAGCAGAACCAGCTTTTGCCGCTGTTGTGCGGCAACATTCTTCTCTAGGTGAAGTGTGCGAACTATTAAGCCTAGAACTCACTCGCCGTGCTGTGGGACAGACAAAGCTAAACGAGTTAGTTTCTCACCTAGGGCAAAGCGCCATAGTGCTGAATTTACCACCAGGGCGAGTAGATAGTACTTTGTTGAGTAGCGATCGCGTTTGGCTGGTCAGTAGTGGCACAGTGGGAGATTTCACTGCTGGAAGCCGGATAGAATTTAATAGCTCAACGCCAAGCTTGAGAGTGTCGGGAACAGTAGGGGCGCGGGTAGTTGGCTTTGAGGAGAATCAACTGCCCGCTTTGCCAATTCCTGCTATACCTGTGCCAGCCGCAGAACAAGTATTAGATCTAGATTTGTCGGACGTTCCCTACGCCCCCGACCAACCACCCGGAGAGCCACCACCTTCATTTACCGCTTCGCGTAAATACCGCTATGTGCGCGGAAGAGGGCCAATTAATGCCCCCCTGGCTTGCTTTCTGATGTTGAGTCAGTATATGGGCATCCCGATGCGACGGGACACAGTGCGGCGGATATTGGAACAGCAAAAATCTGTCGGGTCGATCTCTCTAATGAGTTGCGGAGCGATCGCAGAAATGCTAGGCATGAACGCTCAATTAGTACAAGTAGCCGCCACAAGTATTACTCGACTCAAACCACCAGCTCTAATCAACTATCAAAATAGTTTTGCCATCCTCTACAACGTCAGCGAAAAAGAATTAGTAATCGCTTCCCCGGAAAATGGCATTAACCGCGTGCGACCTGCTGATTTTGCCTCCTCTTGGGGAGACTCCGGTCAAGTACTATTACTACAACCTCGTCCGGACAGCAAACGGGAAAAATTCAGCTTGCGCTGGTTTCTCCCAGCTATTTCTCGCCATCGCGGCGTACTCATAGAAGTATTGGTTGCTTCGTTTTTTGTCCAGCTATTTGGACTTGCTAACCCCCTGATGACTCAGGTGATTATCGACAAAGTGCTGGTGCAAGGTGCTTTTGATACTTTGAATGTTTTGGGTGTCTTTTTATTAGGGGTGGCGCTATTTGAAGCATTATTAACTGGCGTTAGAACTTATTTATTCGTAGACACAACCAACAGAATCGATCTCAGCTTGGGTTCGGAAGTGATTGATCGCCTACTGAGACTCCCACTCAATTATTTTGATCGCCGTCGCGTCGGAGAACTGGCAGGACGCATCAACGAACTTGAAAATATTCGCCAATTCCTCACCGGAACAGCCCTAACGGTAGTACTAGATGCGGTTTTCTCGGTAATTTATATTGCCGTCATGATCTGTTATAGCTGGTTGTTAACAATTGTGGCTTTAGCAACTGTGCCGTTGTTTGCCATGTTAACGATCTTTGTCGCTCCAGTTGTCAGGCGACAATTACGCACCAAAGCAGAACGCTATGCAGATACACAATCTTACCTAGTAGAAGTTGTTTCCGGGATTCAAACAGTTAAAGCCCAGAATATCGAACTGAAATCTCGCTGGCAGTGGTACGATCGCTATGCCCGTTACATCAGTGCTGGTTTTAACACCGTCCTGACTTCTAGCACAGCTAGCTCAGCTAGTGGTTTTTTCAATAAGTTTTCTAGTTTGTTGCTGCTGTGGGTGGGAGCTTATCTAGTAATATCCCAGCAGCTAACTTTGGGACAATTGATTGCCTTCCGAATTATTGCTGGTTACACCACCAGTCCTTTGCTGCGGTTGATTCAGCTGTGGCAGAATTTCCAAGAAACAGCGCTGTCAATCGAACGCCTTGGAGATATCCTCGATGCTACCCCAGAAGTGGACGAAGCAGACCGCAACAATATTGCAATGCCAGAAATTCAAGGTGCGGTTAGATTTGATTCACTTTCCTTCCGCTTTAGCAACAGTGGAGCGCTGCAACTTGCCAATATTAATGTAGACTTTGCCGCTGGTTCGTTTGTAGGAATTGTCGGTCAAAGTGGATCTGGTAAGAGTACGCTAACAAAATTGTTGGCACGACTTTATGAGCCGACAGCCGGAAGAATTCAAGTTGATGGCTATGATATCAGCAAAGTAGAGTTGTATTCCCTGCGTCGTCAGATTGGTATGGTTCTGCAAGACACGCTGCTATTTAATGGCACAGTGCAGGAAAATATTGCTCTGACTAATCCCGATGCTAGTTCCGAGCAAATAATTCAGGCGGCAAAAGTGGCCTCTGCGCACGATTTTATTATGTCACTGCCCAATGGCTACAACACGGTTGTGGGCGAAAGAGGTTCGTCATTATCTGGGGGACAAAGACAAAGGATTGCGATCGCTCGTACCGTCTTGCAGAACCCCAAGCTATTGATTTTAGACGAAGCTACCAGCGCTTTGGATTACAACTCTGAGCGGCAAGTGTGCCAAAATTTGGCAGAAGAATTTCAAGGTCGCACCGTCTTTTTCATCACCCATCGTCTCGCTACTGTAAGAAATGCCGATGTCATCGTGGTGATGGATGGAGGCGCTGTCGTAGAGCAAGGCACTCACAAGGAATTGATGGCACTTAGAGGACGTTACTACTGCCTATATCAACAACAGGAATCACAATTATGAAATCCGAATCATTTTCTCAACCATCCGTGATTCTAGAAAGACCAGCTCTGTGGTCGCGGCTGTTTGTCTGGCTGCTAGTAAGTTCTACCGCCTCGGCTATCTTTTGGGCGGCGATCGCTAAAATCGATCAAACAGTTGTGGCTACAGGGAAATTAGAGCCTAATGGTGCGGTCAAAGAAATTAAAGCGCCGACAGGTGGAGTTGTGCGGGAAATTCACGTCAAAGATGGTGAGACGGTTAAGAAAGATCAACTCTTGATTACTTTTGACCCAACTGCACCCGAAGCCGATTTAAATTCGCTGCAGAAAGTTCGCTCTAGCTTGATTCAAGAAAATCAGTTTTATGACTTGGCAACTGAGGGTAAAAAGCCGCTTGTTGGTAGTTCAGATTTAACATCTTTGCTCAAACTTCGAGCCGATTTACTTTCAGAAAATCGCTATTATCAAGCTTTAATCAACGGGGCGAATCCAAAAGCAACAACAACAGAATTTAATACCAACCAAAGTAAACTTTTGGCAGCTAGTAGAGCAGAAGTTCGCTCGAAAGTAACAGCAGCTCGATTGCAAATTCAAGAGTTAGAAAAACAGCGATCGCAAGCACAAGAAGAATTAGCAACCGCTAAACAAGTCCTGACTGTCAATCAAGGAATTCTCAAGCGAATTACACCGCTAGCAACAGGAGAAGGAGCAATATCTCAAATTCAATACGAACGTCAAAAGCAAGACGTTTTCACTAAACAAGGTGATGTTAGGCGATTGACGGATGAAGTAAAAAGATTAGCGATCGCTATTGACCATGCCAGAGAAGATTTACAAAACACTGTTGCGGGTTCCCAAAAAGATATTTTAAGCAGAGTTGCTGAGAATCAGAAAAAAATCTCGGAAATTGATACTCAGTTAAGCCGAACCAGATTAGACAATAAAAAGAAGATAGCAGAAATAGACGCTCAAATCAGTAAGGCAGTCCAGTCTTTGCAATATCAACAAATCAAAGCCCCAGTTAATGGTATAGTGTTCGATCTACAACCACGTTCACCTGGTTTTGTAGTAGGCGAAACTCAAGCAATTATGAAGGTTGTTCCCAACGATAACTTAATTGCTTCTGTGTATCTGACTAATAAAGATATTGGATTTGTGCGCGAGGGAATGACTGTGGATGTGAGGGTTGATTCTTTCCCTTCGACTGAATTTGGCAGCATCAAGGGTAAATTAATTTCGCTTGGTTCTGATGCCTTAGCTCCAACTCAAGAACGCCAATTCTATGCTTTTCCTGCCAAAATTGAGCTAGAGCGTCAGACTTTAGCAGTGAATGGCAAACCAATTTCTCTTCAGTCAGGTATGTCCGTTAATACCAGCATTATTGTGCGCAAGCGACCAATTTTAAGTATTCTGACCGATTTATTTGATAAGCAAGTTAAGGGGATAGAGTCGATGAGATAAGCAAAATAACTTAACGGCGGTAGGAATGTAGTAAACTCAAAAACTTTTTCCGATTAAAATTCCTGGGATCTATTCTATTACCAGAGCGATCCACTGCCTGATGAGTAGTAATGCGAGAATCAGGAACCTTACTTTGGGCGATTAGCCAAGCCAAGGACTGATATTCAGCCTCAGTATAACCGCTATGTCTGCGATTGGAATTACGACCATTGAGGGGAGTTTCCAAAGAGACATGATAAGCAAAGTTGTTGACTGAGGGTGGAAAGTTACGATGAGTTTTCACCGCTTCTGAACCGTTAGAACCAATAAAAACCGAGTTACTTGCGCCAAAAGCTCGCTTATCGGGTGGGACGATATAAATAATTGTCCCATCTAACTTAATCAAGCTGTGGTAACTTGCTTGATCCTTTTCATTTAAGTGGGGTGTTTGGAAATGATTAATCGCAGATGCAGCAGAGTAAACAGTTTCGTGCAGTACTATAATCGGTTGATTGTAGACAGGTTTACCGTAAATATCGTGGGTGTAACGCTTACCATAATTGAGGGAATTTGCCCAACTTATTTCATATTTTGGTCTGTAGTTTAATGATGTCTTTTTGATAGAACGAAGCGGTAAATCGGCTACATCTCTAGATTGTTTACTTTGGTTTTGACTGAATTGTAATTGAGTATCTGTAACTTGTTGGGATACAGGCACGGGGGGTAAAATTGATATATCGGTAGGTTTTGCCTCTGGTTGTCCTGAAAATAAAGCTACAGTAATAGCAATGCATACAGACAGTAGAAAGATTAATAAAGCTCTGGTCTTCCAAACACTAAATTCCATTTTATTAGAAGTTATTATAACTAATAGATAAGTTACAAATATAGGAATAACAAATTATAAACTATGCCTAATAAGGGTTGTTATCATTCTTCAGTATTATTTATCCCCTTGGTGCAGCAAAATTGATTCTATTAACCAAGGTGTTTGATGAATATAGTTATACCATTTGATTTTATGGTTGCCACCCTAAAGGCTTGCTAAAACCTATGATATGCAAGTGCTTACAAATCCAAGGCTCCAAAATCTAAAATCTAAAATGGTATTGCTAATGGTCCATCTAAATACCTTTGACCTTGCGCTAACTTAGAATAAAGTTTTATTTGCCTAAAATTTATTTATGGCTGACCGCATTTTCGTTCGTACTTGCTGTTTTTGTCTGTTTGCAATTGCATCCATGACAGCTGTTAACTCGGTTCGCGCTCAGTCAGTGGAACCAGGATCGCAACAGCAGCCTACAACTGAATTTAACAGGGGCGATCGCAACAGCTCCTCAATTCGCCGCGAACAAGCACCGCTACCTTTAAATCGAGTTTATCAAACACCGATTGAGCAGTTTGAACCCGCGTTTACAGATGTTCCCAGAAATCACTGGGCTTATGAAGCAGTGACAAGACTGTTTTACAGTGGAGTAGTTAAAGGTGAGCCGACCCCTAACTCTTCTACTCAATCCAATTAACACCTATGGCAGCTGCAAATCGCAAATCCTCAAACACCAATAAATCATCTGACGAGCGAGTTGTTTACCGCGAATTTGGTGCAGATAACTCGGCTGCTGTAGAAAGAGGAGTTCCAGAACTACCTCCTTCGCAGCAAAATCTGCGGGTGCAAGCTTCCCGTGCGGGGCGCAAGGGAAAAACTGTCACCACCATCACTGGCTTTCAAGCAAAGCCAGAAACTCTAGCAGCGTTGCTGAAACAGCTAAAAACTCAGTGCGGTGCAGGTGGTACAGTCAAGGAAAATGAAATTGAAATTCAAGGCGAGCATAAGCAGAAGCTGTTACAGATTCTGACTCAGATGGGTTACAAAGTTAAAATTAGCGGTGGCTGATTCGATGCTTGGATTTTAGATTTGGTAGGGGCGATCTTTACCGATAATCTCTCTAAGAAAATAAATTAACTAAAACAACCCGCCCCTTCTCGATCTATCTCAGTAGTGATGTCATTTTCCTAACAGCTATGTGATATTGAAAGGGACAAATACGGTTGCCTATCTGTATTTTTTAGAACCAGAAAGCAACTTGTTTATACCCCGAACAGGAGTTTCAAATGGATATTATCCGGTTGCTCTGTGCCATCTTTTTGCCCCCTCTTGGTGTTTTCTTACAGGTAGGTTTTGGCGTAGACTTTTGGATCAATGTTCTCTTAACGTTCCTTGGCTATATCCCAGGTATCGTTCATGCTGTGTGGATAATCCTTTCTAAGAGATAAGCTCGATATTATCAGAATAAATTTTCTAGGGTGGGCAATCCCTCCACGCTTGGTGGAATATGGGGTTCCGCCCACCCTACTTTTGGTTATAAAGGATTTTGTCGAAGCGTCGGTATATATAAGAGCGCGATCGCCCCGACTATAATACATTACTGCCACCGAAACAATATTCGATGGCAGCAATACTTTCAGAAATATGTAGCTGCTGATTTGGTTGTAGGGCTGTTAAAGCAGCAGTTGTTCGTTCGCGTTTCTAGTTTGGCTTATAGGTTTTAGGTTTTGATGCCCGAGCGCTTGTGTTTTCAATTGTGCCTATGTAGTTATCGTTTGGCTGTATTAACTACAGTGCAATTATGAATTAAGCAATTGTATTGTATCAGTTGGATTTTGTCAAGTATTCTTTGTGGTTTGTCAAGCGCCTGCGGCAATAGCTAGCACGTCTATGTTTAGAACTTTTGACAAATGACAAATGACGAATGACAACTAATCGCTTTTACTCAGCCGACACTAATGTCCGAGAGGAAGTTATGGCTAACTGGGGTGCTAGCAACACATCAGAGTACAAAGGAGAACCTTGCTTTTGTGCCACTACTATTGATAGAGCATTACGCGCCTGGGTTGCTACTGCGACTGTCTTGACATCATAAGTCTGTGTCATCAACTTGGGATACAATCCGATCCCGATGATGGGAACCAACAGACAAAGGGCAATAAACATTTCCCTTGGCTTGGCATCTCCTAGATAATTTTCAATTACCAATCCAGAGTTCTCGACTCCGTAGAATACTTCCCGCAGCATGGAGAGTAGATAAATCGGAGTTAGAATTACCCCTACAGCGGCTAAGAAAGCGATCGCACACTTGAATACGGAACTGTAAGCGTCACTGGTGGTAATACCGAGGAAGATAGATAATTCGCCAACAAATCCGCTCATTCCAGGCAAAGCTAGAGAAGCCATCGAACCAGCAGTGAATAGGGCAAAGACTCTCGGCATAGCTTTAGCCATTCCACCCATTTTTTCCATCACCAGAGTGTGGGTACGTTCGTAAGTCACACCAGAGAGGAAGAATAAGCAAGCAGCAATCAAACCGTGTGAAACCATTTGCAGCACTGCACCGCTAATGCCTATATCTGTGTATGAGGCAATACCGATGAGGACAAAACCCATGTGTGCGATCGAAGAATAAGCTAACCGCCGTTTGAGATTGGTTTGAGCAAAGGCAGCGAAAGCACCGTAAATAATATTAACTACCCCTAGCACTGCCAGAACTGGCGCGAAATATATGTGAGCATTGGGTAGCATCTCAATATTCATCCGGATCAGCGCATAACCACCCATCTTCAATAGCACTCCAGCCAAAATCATTGATGCAGGGGCGGGTGCTTCACTATGAGCATCTGGTAGCCAAGTGTGTAGAGGGAAAATCGGCAACTTCACACCGAAGGCAATCAAGAAACCGACATAAACTAGTAGTTCAAAAGCTTTGGGGTAATTCTTGCTTGCCAAGGCAGCCATGTCAAACGTCAGCGTATCCCCGTAGAAAGCCATCGCTAAGCCTCCTACCAAAATAAATATAGAAGCTGCTGCTGTATAAATAATAAATTTAGTGGCTGCATAGCGCCGCTTTTGTCCTCCCCAGATCGAAATGAGTAAGTACACTGGCACTAACTCGATTTCCCACATTAGGAAGAATAAAAGCATATCCTGGGCTGTAAAAACGCCAATCTGGGCGCTGTACATTACTAGCATTAAGAAATAAAACAAGCGTGGCTTATTGGTGACGTTCCACGCTGCCAAGATTGCCAAAGTAGTAATCAAGCCTGTCATCAGAACTAAAGGCATCGACAGACCATCAACTGCCACTGACCAATTCAAGCCTAGCTGAGGCACCCAAGGGTAGCTTTCAACTAATTGGTATGTTGAGTTTTGTAAATCGTAATTACGCCAAAAGGCATAGACCATCAAAACCAAATCTGTTATTCCTACCCCCAAGGCGTACCAACGTACATTTCTGCCCTTCTGGTCTGGAATCAGAGGAATGGCTAGGGATGCCACCAGGGGGAACAAGATGATAATGCTTAGCCAAGGAATTTGATGAGGAATCATGATCGGGAATAAATACCTATTACCTATGACTTTTATTGTATTAACTTAAGTTAAGTTTTGAAAAGGTACTTTTTACACTAAAAACAAATCTTTATCGTTGCTGAGTGTTTATACTCAAGGATTTGCGAGTTTTGTTAAGTTTTGTTAAGGAAAAGGCTGAAGGTTGAAGGGTAAACATCAGACTTCACACTGCGCTTACGCGCCGCGTACAGACGCGATATGCGATATATTGCGTCTCTTGACCCTTAGTGCCGCACGCTCGTACAGACGTAGCACTGCTACGTCTCTACTCATCCTTCATCCTTTCCTTAGTCCTAGAGACGCGATATATCGCGTCTCTACATCAGACTTCATCCTTTAGATAGATCGCGCCTCAGTTAGACCACTCGATTTACAATCGTCCACACCTCTCCATCGGAACGGACGTAAGGAACTGAGATAGTTTGAAATCCAGTGATGAATGGTTTGTAATATACGCGCCAATAATTTGGGCTGAGTTCATCAGCAACAGCCTTGAGCGATCGCACTTCGTCTGCTAGTTCTGCTGCTAGTTCATTGATGCGATCGGCATGAATTTTTGCTCGTTGTCTGTCCGACTCTACCTGCTGCTCAATAGACTGTTGTTTCGATGACATCTGCAAGGCTGCTAATTGGGCTTGTTTTCGATCGAGTTGAGCTGTCAATGCCGCAATAGCATCATCTATACCCTTGACTTCAGCGGCTAGTTGTGATTTATCACGAGCGTGGCGACGATAAGCGGAGGCGATCGCAGAGGGTGAGTCATCTTCTGGCAACACTACATTTTCAACACCAAGGGAAGCGCGTTCCTGTTGTAGAGCCAGGATTTGAGCGCGAATTTCCTCTATCTCTGCTTGGATTTGCTGCATGATAGCTTTGTATTAATTCAATACAGCAATGCTACAAGCGCCAGTTCAATTAGTGTGTTTTTAAGGTTTAAATATCTTTTGAAACAGCGCCTATACTTGCCATCAACTGATCAACTAGAGCCTTAGCAAACTTACTATCTAATGGTGCGTGTTGGTTAAGTAATCGAAACCATGCTGCACCATAAAGTGTGTCAATTACCAACTCAACGTCACAATCGGCTCGTAACTGGCCGCGATCGCGCCCGCGCTCTAACAACTCGCGCAAGGCTTGCCGCCGCGTCGCTACAAATCCCTCTCGAAAAGCCAGTGCAAACTCCGAGTCCAGTTGTGCTTCAGCAATTAGACTAGCTACAACTTTTCCAGCACTACTAGTAGTCAAGGTCGTAAACAGCCGCTCTAGTAACTCTTGCACATCTAAGCAAACCGAACCCGTATCAGGCAGCGGAATACGTTGAGATGCCTTTTGAGTATAAGCTTCCATGACAATTGCTGCTTTTGACGGCCACCAGCGATAGATGGTTTGCTTGCCAACACCAGCTTTTTGGGCAATCCCTTCAATTGTCAGCGCTTGATAACCTTGAGTTTCTAGCAACTCAACTGTAGCCGCCAGAATGGCTTGGTGTGGACGTTTCCGGCGGCGAGAAGGAGTGGTGGCAGTTGGTGCAATTGACATCAGCAATCTTACTAAAACTTAAGTGTAAAGTTTCGCTCTAACTTGTAACTAAACGAGACGTTTCGTCTAGTTAATGTTGACGAGTTACCGCTATTACCCTTAAAGTTAATGTTACTCTACGTCTCGTTAATCCGAGGAAAGGCAAATGCACACTAAAAATCAGGTTTGTCAGCAAAGTGCATTTGGCAAACCCAATATGTCGGAATTGGTACAAACTTGGCGATCGCGTCTTGCTAGTGACTGTCCAGAACAAAGCGCTGCTAATAGGGAGAGTATTATTCACTGGCTATTAGGAAAAGACTTAAAGCGATTTGAGACGCAGGGCGCGATCGAATTGGAAACAGCACAACAAGCGATGTATCGCTACCAGATATTACGGCAACGTTATCTTGGTGCTACGCCAGAGCAAGCTTATCGTCAGCTGATGACACGCTTGAGCAGTTTAGTGCTAAGGCGAGAGAAAATCAGTAATCTAATTGGTTCGAGCCGCGATCGCCAACGCCAGGTATTAGATGTATTACAAAAAGTAGTGCAAGAATTAATCCAAAGCGATCGCTATATCCAACAGCAAATATCTTCGATTGCTGAATGTACAGATAATGGCATCCGCAATGCATTATTGCTTGCCACGTTGGAAGAGTATTGTTTGCGTCCGATCCACAATCAACCCTTACTGCTTTACCACTTAATTAACTACCTGCACTGTCGGGTGCAAGAGAAAGTCACCCAGTTATCTACTACTGGGATGGAGTGAGCCTGATAAGAAATGCTGACAAATGAGAGCGATCGCACTCCAGCTTACTATGCATCTAGGGACTGACTACACATTGTGCCTTGAGTGTCAATAGTAAGCGATCGCACAACAGGCGCGATCCCCTCCTGCTGCCAAGCCTTTTCCATAGCAGCCGCAACAGCTGTCGCCTGTGCAGCCTCCACCAAAGCCAATAGAGTTGGCCCCGCCCCACTAATCGCCATTCCATAAGCCCCAGCTGCTATAGCAGCGGAACACACCACTTCATAACCTCGAATCAGTTCTTGCCGATAAGGCTGATGTAACCGATCTTGCAACGCCGCCTTAATCCACTCTCCCCTTCCTGTTTCCAATCCCCGCACCAATAATCCCAAATGAGCTGTATTAAAAATTGCGTCTGCCCGACTCACCTGAGTTGGTAACACTCGCCGCGCCTGGGCTGTCGAAAGCTCAAAATCAGGAATTGCCACCACAGGCACAATATTGTTATGCCAGGGAATATCACAAATTTCCCAACGAGACGCAATATGTTGCGTCTCTACATTGCCTGTCGCCGCCAAACGACACCCCCCCAACAATGCCGGAACTACATTATCCGGGTGTCCTTCCATTGCGATCGCCAACTCCATCACCTGATTTTGACTCAAAGGCGCATCAGCCAACTGATTAGCACCCACCAAACCACCTACAATCGCCGTAGCCGAACTACCCAAACCCCGCGCTAACGGCACAGCCATTTCAATTTCAATCTGCACGGGTGGTGGAGTTTGCCCGATATGTTGATAAAACTTTACAAACGCTTGGTAAACCAAATTACTCTCATCAGTCTTCACCTTATGCGCTTCTGAACCCTTAACTTGCATAGAAAGGAGTGCAGAACCAGCATCAAGACTTGTAAACCTGAAACAGTTGTACAGCGTCAAAGCTGCACCGATGCAATCAAAACCAGGCCCTAGGTTAGCAGTAGTAGCGGGAACGGTAACAGTAACGGTAGAAACAGCAGGCATTTGCAGTATAGTTTTATATTTTATTATTACAAGGCTAAGCCTAGGAATGAGAGTTAGGAGATTATACCTCACTTAAAAGAATACTTGGTTTGTATAGTTTTGGAAAAGAAGTAAAATTAAGCACAAATAACGATATTATGTCGTAAAGTAAAATAAGGCTTCTTAAAAGAATTAGCCTTATAGATATAAACATTAAGTGCAGCTATTACAAGCGCCAAGGAGATGTTTTTTTTCATCTTTCAAATGCCTTGTAACAATTTCTCTATGCAGATGTATTACTGCAAATAAAAGACTCGCTCTTGTTACTTCAAAGAGCAAAAGATAAAGATAAAAATATTATCAGTATTTTTAACAGAAAACCTTAATATTGATGACTGCAAAGGATCGATAAAATCAAGATGCCACACCTATCAGGCATTATTTATAAGCTAAATAAGAAACTTTCTAACCAGTTCATTCAAAATCTTAGCTGGTTAGGGATGGCAGAGATAATTTCTCGAATCAGTCGCCTAGCGTTAACAGTTATCCTAGCCCGCTATCTCACACCATACGATTATGGCTTGGCAGCAATCGTGGGAGCAGTTGGGGAGTTTACACGAGTATTCACTGAAGTAGGAGTTAGCGCCAAAATTATTCAAACTGAACCCGAAAACCTAGATAAAATGTGTAATTCTGGGTATTGGCTTAACTGGGTTGTTATGAGCGGCTTGTTTATTGTTCAGTGTATTATAGCTTTTCCTATTTCTTGGTTTTATCATGATCGCCAGCTAATTTTACCAATTTGTGTATCAGCAATTCCTGCCCTAGCTTTACCTGTTGGCATCATACAATATACTCTTATAGTCAGAGAAAACAAATTGAAAGTTTGTGCGATCGCTAATGTACTTAAAAACCTAAGTGTATACTTATTATCTGCAATATTTGCCGTAGTGGGAATGGGAGTGTGGGCAATTGTGTTGCCTTGGGTGTGTGTTACCCCTGTAGAAATGGTTATATATTCTAAAATTCATCACTGGCAGCCAAATAAACAATTCACTACCAAATATTGGCAAGAAATATTAAGTTTTGGTAAAAATATTTTAGGCGTACAGTTGCTAAAGACTCTGCGAAATAACTTAGATTATTTACTAGTGGGTCGATTTTTAGGAATTTCGGCTTTAGGAATCTATTTTTTTGGTTTTAATGCTGGATTAGGAATTAGTCTTAGCATCATTAATGCTATTAATACTGCTACGTTACCTCATTTATGTAACTTCAGAGCCAATTTATCCGATTTAAGGAAATCGTATTTCAGCGTTCTCAAAGTCATTAGTTTTGTTGTTATTCCTTTGGTGTTTCTCCAGTCTAGCCTTGCTCATATATATGTACCGATCGTATTTGGTAAAAAATGGATAGTTGCTATTCCTGTATTAGTGTTAATTTGTTTATCAGCAATTCCAAGGCCTTTTGCTGACGCGGCCTCTCAATTGCTTGTAGCGATTGGGAAACCTAACTTAGATCTACGCTGGAATATATTGTTTACAGCTATGTTCGCTACTGCAATATTGATCGGGCTTCAATGGCAAGTCATTGGTGTAGCTACTGCTGTTCTATTAGTACATATAATCTTCCTACCTCTGTTTACATTATGGACTAGCCGCTATGTTTTTCGTCAAGACAAAGCCAGCTAATATAGGTGAAGTTAAGCTGAGAGTAAACTAATTTTTCAACACTATGAAACTAGTTTCGGTAATTATCCCAGTCTATAAAGTCGAGAAATATATTGCTGCTACGGTACGCTCGGTTCTCGCTCAGACATATAAAAATTTTGAACTTCTGATTATTGATGATGGCTCTCCAGACAAAAGCATAGAAATTTGTCAGCAATTCATAGATGCTAGGATTAAAATTATTCGTCAGGAAAATCGAGGAGTAGCTGCTGCTCGTAACACGGGTATTCGCCATGCTCAAGGAGATTATATAGCTCTTTTAGATGCAGACGATCTGTGGTTGCCGGATAAGTTAGAAAAGCACGTTGAGCATCTAGAAAATAACTCAAACGTAGGAGTTAGTTTTAGCCGTTCTGCTTTTATAGATGAAGAGGATAAACCATTAGGTATTTATCAGATGTCTAAGCTTAAAGACATCACGCCACTCGATTTACTCTGTCGTACTCCAATTGGTAATGGTTCTGTTGCAGTAATTAGAAAAGAGGTTTTTCAGGAGATCGCATTCGAGGATAATCTCTATGGTACTACTGAAGAATTTTATTTTGATGATGATCGCCAACTGCACCCATCTGAAGACGTTGAATGTTGGCTGCGCATTGCTTTAAAAAGCGATTTGGAGATTGAAGGAATTCCCGAAGCCTTAACACTATATAGAGTTAACCCAGGTGGCTTTAGCGCGCAGCTATTCAAGAAATTGAGTTCTTGGGAAAAGATGTTGGAGAAAGCTCGTTCCTATACTCCACCAGAATTAATGCAAGAGTTGGAAAAACCAGCTATGGCTTACCAATTCAGACACTTAGCACGAAGGGCAGTAACTTTAGAACTAGGTTCAACAGCTGTAGAATTAGCTCAACGCTCTTTGTCTACTCATTGGCAAATCTTAGTTGAAGAACCACGCCGTACACTGCTAACTCTAGCTGCTGCATATTCGCTCTGGCTCTTACCAAGAAAGATTTACAACTCAATTCAATCCTTAGCTTTAAATGTGACGGGAGCCAACCAAAAACGCCGCCTTTCTAAGGATAGCATCAAGCAAATGGTATAATCTGCAATAATTTTTGCATACAAAGATTTTATTGAATATTAAGTTGATGCTCGAAATGAAAACAATTTCTGTAATTATACCAGTTTTTCGAGTAGAAAAATATATCATTGCAGCGCTCGAATCAGTTCTCGCTCAAACCTATAAACAAATTGAAATTTTAGTTGTTGATGACGGTTCCCCAGATCGAAGCGTAGAAATTTGTCAGCAATTCACAGATCCTAGAATTAAAATTATTAGTCAAAAAAATCGAGGATTAGCAGGCGCGAGAAACACAGGAATTCGCCATGCTGAAGGAGATTATATAGCTCTTTTAGATGGTGACGATATGTGGTTGCCAAATAAGTTAGAAAAACATATTGAGCATTTAGAAAGCTCTCCCACTGTAGGAGTCAGTTTTAGTCGCTCTGCTTTAACTGATGAAGCAGGAAACTTATCAGGCACGTATCTAATGCCTAAACTTCAAGACATTACTCCGCCCGATGTTTTATGTGATAATCCGGTGGGTAATGGTTCGTCTGCTGTAATTCGCAAAGAAGTTTTTGAAGCTATTCAATTTCAAGATAATCTTTATGGCAAAGTAGAAGACTTTTATTTTGACGAACATTTCCGCCAAGCAGAAGACGTTGAATGTTGGCTACGGATTTTAATTCAAACTAACTGGCAAATAGAAGGAATTCCAGAAGCTCTAACTTTATATCGCGTGAATTCAGGAGGGCTATCAGCCAGTTTATATAAACAGTTAGAATCTTTACAAAAAGTGATAGAAAAAACTCGTTCTTATGCACCAGAACTAATCGATAAGTGGGAGAATCCAGCTAAAGCTTATCATTTACGATATTTGGCTCGTAGTGCAGTACGCTTGCAGTCAGGCTCAACAGCCGTGAAACTAATCAACTCTGCCTTAGTAACTTATCCACAGCTTGTTTTCGAGCAAGCCAGGCGCACAATAATGACTTTGGTAGCTGCTTATCTACTCTGGCTTCTACCTCAATCGATTTACGACTCTATTAACAATATTGTTACGAAAATAACAGGAGTTGCGCAAAGACGTGGTATTTATAAAGATTGAATAATTTGTGTCTGCATCTACGTATGAAGGTATTATATTTTATCCAAACTCATAAAAACCCGGAGCAGATTTATAGGCTTGTCAAAATCATTAGAAGATCGAGTCCAGAATCTTATATATTAGTTAGTCATGACTTCACAAGCTGCAATTTAGATACAAAACTAATAAAAAGTCTCCCAGGAGTTGAGGTACTTAAACTAAATGGTAAAGGAGGACGGGGAGATTTTTCAATGATTCAAGGCTATCTAGATGCTGTAGACTGGCTTTTGAGTCGTAACATCAAGTTTGATTGGTTAATTAATCTTTCTGGTCAAGACTTTCCAACTCAACCACTATCCCGAATCGAACAATTTCTGGCTCAAACAAGATACGATGGTTTTTTAGATTATTTTAAGGCTTTTTCCGATCGCGATCGCAATCCCTGGACTATTGAGGAAGGTCCTAATCGCTATTTATACCAATACTGGCGTTCGGGTATATGCGTATCTAGTAGATCTCTAATCGGCAGAATACTAAATCGTTTAAAGTCAGTAGTTAATAATATACAACCCTTTATCCGCGTATATTTATGCTTTGATAGTTTAATGGTAGGGTGGCGGGCTAAGAATCACCCGTTTAATGAAAATTTTATCTGTTATGGGGGGTATTATTTCAATACTCTTTCCAAAGAGTGCGTTCAATTTATCTATGATTTTTATCGTAAAAATACTCAGGTAGTTGAGTATTTTAAAAATACTTGTGTTCCAGTTGAATCTTTTATACAAACTGTTTTAATCAATAGTAAAAGATTTAATTTATGTAACGAATCTAAACGTTATTTTGATTTTTATAATTGTCAA